>NZ_SJPF01000004.1:844004-907757 GCF_007859755.1 Blastopirellula retiformator
GAACGGCAGCTTGCACGGTCCAGCAGCGGGGCGAAAATGCGTGAAGAGTTCGCGGCGGGATCAAATCTGTTTATGCCGACTGGGCGTGCCGAACAGTATTGCCACGAGGGCATTTTTCAACAGGCAGCTAGGTAAGTCCCGCCAATGCGCCAGAACCGCAGAAGTCGGGGTTGCCGAAGGTTTCGAGATGATGGCCGAAGGCGTGGGCGCACGAGAGCCAGAGGCGATTGTGCGGCTGCTTCTTCACCTGGATCGATTGGCCCATCTTGAACCCGAGCCCGCCGCCGACCAAGACCAGCGGCACGTCGTCCAACGTGTGCGAGTTCCCCTTGCCCAGCTCGTTGGTCCAGATGACCGTGGTGTTGTCGAGCATCGAACCATTGCCGTCCGGTTCCGGCGTTTCGTCCAGCTTTTTGACCAGGTAGGCCAGCTGTTCGCAGAACCAGGTGTTGATCTTGATCAGCTTCTCTTTGGCGTCGGCGTCGCTGTCCGGCTTGTGCGACAGTTCGTGGTGCGAGTCGTCGACTCCCAACCATTTCATCCGCGCCACGCCGACCGAGTTGGTATACTGCAGCGTTGCCACGCGGGCCATGTCGTTCGCCAGGCTGTTGACCAGCAAATCCATCTGCATCTTGCTGATCGTCGGCATGTTGTCATTCTTCAGCTGAACGCCGGCTTCCTGCACCGGAGCTTCCAGGGCCAGCTTCTCTTCGCCGGCCGATTTCAGCTCTTGCTCCATCTGGCGGACGAAGGCGGCGTGCTCTTCCAGTCGCTGCTTGTCTTCGCTACTGACGAAGCGTTCAACGCGTTTCAGGTCCAGACGCACTTTGTCGAGCACGCTCTGCAGGCTTTCGCGGTCTTTGACCTGACCATAGAGCTTCTCGAACATGCGATACGGATCGTCAATCGGCGCGACTGGTTTGTTGGGGCCGGCGTAGACCATCCGCGTCCACGGATTCGCCCGATCGGGGACGTTGACGCCAAACTCCAGCGAACCGAACCGGGTGCGGGTCGCTTCCTGCGCTTGCAGATAACGCTTGATCTCTTGGTCAATCGACAGACCGCTGGCCCAACCGGCCGGCGTGTGCGAACCACCCTGGATGTTGCCCGGGAACAACTCGATGCCGGTCAACAAGCAGCTCATACCGCGCATGTGGCTGTCGCCGTCGCCGCGGACCCGATCGCTGACCCCTTTGATCACCATCGTCTGGTTCTTGTAGGGCTCCAGCGGCTTCATGATTTCCTTCAGCTGGAAATCGGCGCCTTTCTGATCGGGCCAATAAGCGTCAGGGATAATGCCGTTGGGGCTAAACATCACAATCATTCGCTGTTTGCGGAGATCGGAAGCGGCGGCCATTCCCAAGCTGGGCAGGTTCATCAGCAGCGGCAAGGCCGCCGATGAGACTCCCATGTTGCGAACGAATTCTCGTCTAGTTAGACGCGACATGTTCAGCGCTCCCTTCATTAGGTTGATGCAAAGCGGCGACCAGTGCGATCGACGTCAGCAATTTGCGGATATTGTAGTTCGACTTCTCAAACGAGGTGACCAAATCGTCACCCACGTTCGGCCCGAACGCGTTGATCGGATGTTTGACGCAGTGATGGAACAACTGGTCGACAAAGGCGCCATGCGCCGAGCGACTTTCGACGATATGTTTCGCCAAGTCCCGGGCGCCTTCCAGCTTGACGGTGTCCCCTTCGGCCGTGGCGAAATCGGTCGTCGCGTCGACCTTTCGCTTTCCTTCGGTCTCGCGGTAGCGGCCGATCGCATCGAAATGCTCCAGCGTGAAACCGAGCGGGTTAATGATCTTGTGGCAACCTTGGCACGCGGCCGGCTCGGTCAACACCGAAACCTTCTCACGCATCGTCATATCTTTGTGAAAGTCGCCATCCTTAAACTCGGTCGCCTGCGGCGGCGCCGCCAGCGAACGTCCCAGCAATCGCCGCGTGATAAAGACGCCGCGATGGATCGGTGACGAAAACTCGTTGTAGGCGAGCATCGACAACATGTAAGGATGCGTCACAACGCCGGCCCGGTGTTCCGGCTGGAACGAAACCTGTTGGAACGAGTCGCCTCCCTCGAACGGGATCTCGTACATCTTGGCCAACCGCTCGTTGACGTACAAACGATCTCCCAGCAGCAACTGCCGGTAGTCGGAATTGTCGCTCCAGACGACGTCTTCGACGAACAAATCGAGCGACGTTCGCATGTCCGACGCCAGACTGTCGCTGAACTCGGGGAAGACGCCGCTATCTTTGACGATCCCTTCCTTTTCATCCAACTGCAGCCAGTGGTGGAAGAAGCCGCGGAGCTTCGCTTTCGCCCGCGGGTCTTTCAGCATCTTTTCGGCTTCGCTCTGGATCTGCTCAGGCCGACCAATCCAGTTCTCCTTGGCCGCTCGGAACAAATGCTCGCTTGGCATCGTGTCCCACAAAGCGTACGACAGTCGCGACACGACGTCGTAGTTGTCAGGCGGCGATTGTTCGAGGTTCGTATACAGGAACCGCGGCGATTTTAGCGCGAGCAAGACGCACCGCTTGACCGAGGTCTCCAACGCCATGTCGTCATTAAACTGTTCGTGGATGAAGAACTTCTTGTCCTCTTCACTCAGCGGCCGACGGAACGCTCGCTCCACAAACTTGTCGCAGAAGTCGCGCACCTTCTGCCGGCGATCGGCGGCGGTGTCCTTCGTCTTGGCCAGTTCGTCCAAGTGATCCACGACGTAGCCGGCAACTTCCAAGGCGCCTGCAGTGGTCGCCTCGTCCCAGGCCTTCGACATCGAAACGCCCCGCACGTAGCCCGAGACCGAATCGTCGGCCGGGAACGGCGCGGTCGAAATGAACAGCTCCGGCGCGAACTCGGGCGATAGGTTGCGAGCGGTCAGCAGGTCGCGGGCTTTCCGCGGCGGCTTCCACTCCAGCTTCACCGAAGCGGCGTCATCTTTAAACTTGTAAACTTCCAGCTTGATCCGGTACGGGCGGCCCCCCAACAAGCGAATCGTCTGCTTGTGCTCTTTCGGCTCGCCGCGCGACGCGGTCCACTCGTCGATCAGCGGCTTGCGGTCGTCGTTGACATACAGCTTGGCGCCCAACTGGGTCGTCAAAATGAACTCGTAGTCGCCGGTATCCTCGGCCAAGACCATCCCCTGCCAACGAATCGAAAACTGTTCGTTCGAATCGGTCTTATCCTTATCGTCTTTCTTCTTCTCGTCCTTTTTTTCCGGCAGGCTCTTGGGGTCGTATGGCAAGCCAGCGCCAAAATCGTAGTCGATCTTGCCGTCGACCCGCTCGATCGCCCGATCGCGGAAGTTGCGACTCGTAAAGATCTCGGTCTTCAGCCCGCGTTCTTTTTTTGGACTCGGCGTCCAACGAAAGCTGGCGATCAGGTCGGCCACCGTGTTGTTGTATTGGTCGACGGTCAGGTGCGCCAGTTCGATCCGCGATTCCGAGGTTTCGCGGGCGTGCGGCGCGTAAAACTCGCCATGAATGAATGCGGCGACCGCCTTGGCGTCTTCGCCGGCACACGCATCCGGATCGTCTTCCGGCATCGTCTCTTCGATGGCGAGCGCGATTTGCTCAATCGACTTGGTCCCGTGCAGCGCGTTCTCGGCGGCGCCAGAGACGCCTTCGCCCCGCTCGCCGTGGCAGTCGGCGCACATCTTCTTGTAGATCGCGGCCCCGTCCGGTTTGGCCGCCAACGAGAAACCGGCGGCCGCAAAGACCGCAAACATTCCAACCGACGCCATGGCTAGGCATTTGGTGAGAGCGCAGGAGGTAGGGGAGTACGCAGGCATCTCAATCACTAATCAACAGGCGGGATGAAGATCGTGCCCGGGTACGTCGCCAAGCGACGGTGGGTCGATCCATTGGGGGCGGGTAGGCAAAGAAATGGGTGTAAGTCGCCATCTCTTCGCTGTTTATGGTAGCAATTTCGCCACCCCTTTGTCAAGATTTTCAGCCCCAAATCGCCCCGCTACGGTCGGAATTCCATCCATGAACTGTGATATTTTGGCGAACTTTCCTGACCCAGGCATGGTCTATACCAGCAAGTTAATTCTTTCCGCCATTACCGCCGTGCGCTTAGGCGAATGCCTGCGGATCTGATACAGTAGATATGTAGTAAAGCAGGTTTCCCCACCGACAAGCTGGCAACGGGCCCTATTCTTCGGCAAGGTCGCCGAGCCCGGCCGCATTCTGATCGTGGGTTGAGACCGCAAGTATTTCTTTAGAACGGAGTTTCATGGAACTGGAACAGCTGGAGCAAACGCTCCTAGCCCACATTCAAAAGTCGACTTACCAACCGGTAAAACCGAAAGTCATCGCCAAACAGCTCAATCTGGCGGAAGAAGACCTCAAAACGCTCAAGCGTGCCATCAAGCGACTTCTCAAAAAAGGGCACATCGTCTACGGCGCAAGCCATCTGATCATACGAGCCGGCGCTGACAAAGCCAAAACGTCGAAAACGAT
The DNA here is from genome assembly GCF_007859755.1 of Blastopirellula retiformator. Classification (NCBI taxonomy): domain Bacteria; kingdom Pseudomonadati; phylum Planctomycetota; class Planctomycetia; order Pirellulales; family Pirellulaceae; genus Blastopirellula; species Blastopirellula retiformator. Next base: position 848,472 of record NZ_SJPF01000004.1, read on the forward strand.
CGTCGGCCGCTTTCATCGAACCGCCAAAGGGTTCGGATTCTTGCGTCCCTTAGGAACGCCCAAGTCGGCCGAAAAGACCGCCGACATTTACGTTCCCGCCAAACGAACCGCCGACGCCGCCACCGGCGATACCGTCCGGATTCGGCTCTTTAAGACCCGCGGGTCAACCGGCGAGTCGAAGATCTGCGGTGAAGTGATTGAGATCGTCGAACGCGAAACGCATCGCTTTGTCGGCACCTATGGCGAATCGCACGGTTACGCCCTGGTCCAAGTCGACGGCAACGTCTTTTCCGAACCAATCCTGGTCGGCGACCCCGGCGTCAAAGGCGCCCGGATTGACGACAAGGTGGTGATCGAGATCGTCCGCTTCCCGTCGCACTTTCATGAAGGCGAAGGGGTGATCGTCGAAGTGCTCGGCGCTCGCGGGGCGCCCGGCGTCGACCTGCTGTCGGTGATGCGGGAGTACGACCTGCCGCAGGAGTTTCCGGAAGCGGCTTTAGAGGTCGCCCGCGAGATGGCCGACAAGTTTGACGAGTCGATCGGCGAAGGTCGCCGCGACATCACGGCCGAGACGATCATCACGATCGACCCGATTGACGCCCGCGACTTTGACGATGCGATCAGCCTGACGCGGCTCGACAACGGCCACTGGGTGCTGAGCGTCCACATCGCCGACGTGGCTCACTTTGTGCCGGAAGGCTCGGCGCTGGACGTCGAAGCCCGCAACCGCGCAACCAGCATCTATTTGCCTGATATGGTAATTCCGATGCTGCCGGAGATCATCTCGAACAACCTGGCCAGTTTGCAGCCCGACAAGGTGCGCTACGCCAAGACGGCCAAGATCGAGTTCACCCCCGACGGCGCCCGGGTACATACCGAGGTCTTCAAGAGTGCGATCAAAAGCAAACGCCGCTTCACCTACGAAGAAGTGGACGATTACCTGGAAGATCGCGAGGCCTGGAAAGAGAAGCTGACGCCGCAGGTCCACAAGCTGTTGGCCGACATGCACGAGTTGGCAATGATGCTCCGCGAGCGTCGTTTCCAGCGGGGCTCGATCGAACTGATCATGCCTGAGTTGAAGCTCGACCTCGACAAAGATGGCCAGGTCACCGGCGCCCATGTCGAGAAGAACACCGAGAGCCATCAAATCATCGAGGAGTTCATGCTCGCCGCCAACGAGGCGGTCGCCGAAAAGCTGCATGACAAAGAACTCTTCTTCCTGCGGCGGGTCCACGACTCGCCCGAGGTAAACAAGCTGGAAGCGCTGACCGAATTCGTCCGCGACGTCGGCATCGAATGCGACAGCCTGCATAGCCGGTTCGAGATCATCCGCGTGCTCGAAAAGGTTCGCGATCTGCCCGAGCAAGCGGCGGTCAACTACGCCACGCTGCGGAGCATGAAAAAGGCGATTTACAGTCCCGAAGAAATCGGCCACTACGCTTTGGCGAGCGAGTGCTACTGCCACTTCACGTCGCCGATCCGCCGTTACCCCGACCTGACGATCCATCGAATGTACAACGAACTGGACGAAGGCAAAAAGCCGGTCCAGGACTACGACGCGATGATGGCCGAGGGAGAGCATTGCTCGGAACGGGAACAGCGGGCCGCCAGCGCCGAGCGCGACCTGGTGAAGATCAAACTGCTCAACCATCTCAGCCAGAAGATCGGCATGGAGATGGAAGCGGTCATCACCGGCGTCGAATCGTTCGGCCTGTTCGTGCAAGGGTTGGAGTTGCCGGCGGACGGGCTGATCAACATCAACTCGCTGCAGGATGACTATTACAAATACGACCGGACCACCCACTCGCTGGTCGGTCATCGCAGCGGCAACGCCTATCGACTTGGCGACAAACTGAAAGTGGCGATCGCTCGGGTCGATCTCGAAAAGCGGGAACTTGATTTCCGCCTGATCGAACTCGAAGAGCACGCGGCCGATCACCAGCGCCGCTCGCCGACTTCGGGGCGAACGGCCAGCGACGATTTCTCGTACCAGCGCGGCAAGCCTGCCAAGCATCCGCAGGGCGGCAAATCGCACGGCGGTAAAGGGAAGCCGAAGAAGCGGAAGCGATAGGCCCCGTTTTTTCGGTGATCTGTGGCGAATCGGTTAGGCCGAGCGTCGAGCAAGATCTCGATCTGACAGCTGGCTCATTTTGAGAATCCTGTTATCAACTCGATAACAAATCGTCCCACCTTTTTGCTTCGGCACAATCGCGATTTCTGTAAATCGTTACCGTTTGGGGGTTTGCAAGCAGGCGAAGCAGTACTGGCACGCCGCTTGCGATTACGTAGAGCAACCAGCATCGGCCGGCAAACGAAGAACACGATGCTGTTTGACATACATCCAACGCGAGCGAATCCGCGCAGCAGCGCGGACTCGGCTCGCCGCTTTTCCCCATAGTCGGAGATGAGAAAATGAGACGCATCCTTATCGCACTGGCAGCTGTTGCGGCAATTGGCCTTTCGTTTGGCGCTTCGTCGGCGATGGCCGGGGGCCCACACTATCACGGTGGTCATGGCCACGGTCACGGCTACCGCGGCGGCCCGGGTCCCGGTCGCTACTACGGTCGAGCCTACTACGGTCCGCCCGTCTATCGCAGCTATGGTCCGACCCGCGTTTACACACGGGCCTACGCCCCCTCGCCGTTCTACAATTACCGGTACGAACGTCCCACCTACTATCGCGGTGGCGGCGGCGGATTTTACCTGAATGGCCGCAACTTCTCGCTGGGCGTCGGCTTCTAAGCTCACGCCTGCGAAACGAATGCCGGACGCCTCGACGTTTGCCGTCGAGGCGTTTTTCGTGCGCTGGTCGCCTTGAGACAACCGTGCTGGGCGCCTACATTGGCGTTTTGCCCCTTGGTTTCTCGACTAGAACAAAATCGTGCTTCATCTTCAATCGCCCAGTTCCGACCGGTGGTTTTCCCAGGTCAGCGATCATCTTGACCTGCTGCTGATCGACCACGCCCATTGCGAAAAAAAGGCGGCCGGCGTCGCCATGAACATGATCTTCGCCTATGTCGAAAACGAAGATCTCTGCCGCGCGATGACCGAAATCGTCAATGAAGAGTTGGAGCACTTTCACATGGTGCTCGCGCTGCTCCACGAGCGGGAAATCCCCTTCCGTCGACTGAAACCGAGCAACTACGGCGAACAGTTGCACGCACTGATCCGCAAGAATGAGCCCGAACGAGCGGTCGACCGCCTCTTAGTGGCGGGGCTGATTGAAGCCCGCAGCTGCGAACGGTTTGGCATGCTCCGCGAGCGGCTGGAGGACAAAACGCTGGCCAGCTTCTATGACGAGTTGTTTGAGTCGGAGGCCCGGCATCATTCGGCGTACGTCCGTCTGGCCAAGCATTACGCCGACGACAAGACGGTGATGGACCGGCTGGACGAACTGGCGGCGGCAGAAGCGGCGATTATCGCGACCGGAGACGAGAATCCCCGGATGCACAGCTAGAAGTCGCGGTTGGTTGTGGTCGCCGTAAATCGTGATAGACTGGCGTTTTACGCACTTTGAGAAACGGTGACGAAGATTTATGGAAAACGTCTCCCTTGGGGGCGCTTCGCTCGGCCAGCCCCACCCTGCCCTGATTGGCCAAGAAGCGGAAATTGACGCCCTTCGCGAAACCGGCACTTACTTCTTCCAGCGCGGTTGGTCAGTCGGAACCAGCAGCAACTACAGCGCCGTGCTGCAGCAAGATCCGCTGCAACTGGTGCTGACCGCTAGCGGCATGGACAAAGGGCGGTTAACGCGGGCCGACTTTGTGCGGGTCAACGACCAGGGCAAACAGGTCGACGTCACCGGCTCCGCCACCACCGATCAGCCGAAGTCATCGGCCGAGACGCTGTTGCATGTGGTCGCCGCCCAGCACCGGTCGGGCGTCGGCGCGATTCTGCATACCCATTCGATCTGGGGCACCTTGTTGTCGGACCACTTCTTCGACGAAGGAGGCTTCGCGATCGAAGGGTACGAGATGCTCAAAGGTCTGGCCGGCGTCAAGACGCACGAGCATACCGAGTGGGTGCCGGTCTTCGACAACACGCAAGACATTCCGGTCTTGGCCGAGCAGGTCGCCGCCCGGTTGGCCGATCAATCGCAACCGCCGATCCATGGCTATTTGATCCGCCGCCATGGGCTATATACCTGGGGCGCCGACGTCGCCGAAGCGCGACGCCACATCGAGATTTACGAGTTTCTGTTTGAAACGGTGGTTCGTCGCATGATGCTATGCGGCGAACTGCGCAGCGCCGCTTCGGCCGTTTAACCCGATCATTTCCTGCAGCGATATTCGGAGAAACCTCCCTATGGCGAGCATTACCATTCACGACGAGAATCGTCGCATCACCGATCCGCAAGAGATCCGCCAATACCTCGAGCCGTACGGCATCTGGTACGAAAAGTGGGAGGTCGAAGGCCGCATCGGCGCCGAAGCGACCAATGAAGATATCTTGACCGCGTACGCGCCGGAGATCGAACGGCTGAAGAACCAAGGGGGCTACGTCACCGCCGACGTGATCAACGTCAATCCCGAGACCCCCAACCTCGACGCGTTGCTCGCTAAGTTTGACAAAGAACATACCCACAGCGAAGACGAAGTCCGCTTCACCGTCAAAGGGCAAGGCGTCTTCCACATCAACCCGCCGGAAGGCCCGGTCTTTTCGGTCCTGGTCGAGTCGGGCGACTTGATCAACGTGCCCGCCAACATGAAACATTGGTTCACCCTGTGCGACGAAAAGACGATTCGCTGCATTCGCCTGTTTGAAGATCCCAGCGGCTGGACTCCGCACTACATGGACGCCGGCGTCCACGAAAAGTATTCGCCGCTCTGCTGGGGCCCCGACTACATTCCGAAAGCGGACGATCTCGACCCGGTGGTGAAGCCTTGATCGAATTTTACGGCCGCGGTCTGCTGCTCGACATCGAGGGGACGACTGCCAGCGTCGCTTTCGTTTACGACGTGATGTTTCCGTTTGTCCGCCGCGAGCTGGACGCATATCTCGAGTCGGCGTGGGGTACGCCTGAGCTCGAATTGGTCCTGCGCTATATCGCCCAGGACGCCGGGTCCGACTCGTTTGCCGAGTGGACGCAGGACGACGCCACCGAAGAGGCGAAGCGGCAGCGAGTCAGCGCCGAGATGACGCGGCTGATGGACGACGACGTCAAAGCGACTGGACTAAAACAGCTGCAAGGCTTGATCTGGAAAGCAGGCTTTGACTCCGGCGAACTGGTCGCGGCCGTCTTTGACGACGTGCCGGACGCCCTAGAGCGCTGGAACGCCGCCGGCAAGGACGTGCGAATTTATTCTTCCGGCAGCGTCGCCGCACAGAAGATGTTCTTCGAGCACACCAATCACGGCAATCTGTTGCCGATGTTTCAGGGGCACTACGACACAACGACCGGGCCCAAGAAAGAGGCGCAGAGCTATCGCACCATCGCTGGCGACTTCGACTTTGAGCCGAGCCAGATCTTGTTCCTAAGCGACGTCGTGGCCGAACTGGACGCCGCGCGCGAAGCCGGAATGCGAACCGGTTTGTGCTATCGCCCTGGGAACGCGCCGGTCGAAAACGCCAATGGACATACCGCCATCGAATCGTTCGACCAGATATCCATCGGCTAGCACGCAAAATTTTTTGCGACGTTTATGCGACCGATACGACGGGGACCTTGCCGCGTATCGGTCGCCGCTTACCATTGGGCCGGTATTTAATCGGCAATGCTTTGAATCTCAATGACGAGGTAAGCAAGTCTCGCGGCTGAAGGTCAGCCGCCGCTGCAAGGAATCGCAGCCAGGCATTCCCGCCAATCGCACGGTAGCACTTACGCTTTCCGCAGGAGGCAAGAATGTTGGCGAAATCTTCGTTCGTTTCGGTCCCGTTCGGCTTATTGATCACGCTGGCGACGCTATCGTCGGCCACGCTAGCCAGCGCTGGCCCGGTCAATTTTGACGTCGGTTATCGGATCGCTTGTCGCGACGTCACGCCCGACGACTATGTCGGCGACGAAAAGCTGATTGAAGCGAAGTTCGTCGTTTCGTCGCTGGTCGCCTACGAAGCCGAGAACGATCTGCTGCAGTTCGTCATTCGCATCGAAAGCGGCGATCCCCGCATGACCGTCGTCGACTACTCGCCGCGCACCACGCTCGAAAACAAGTTGACCGGCGGGATGCAGATCGAACGCAAGAAGGAAAGCGATTCTTCACTGGGCGCCAACCTGACCGGCAAATACGACGGCATCGTCAGCGGCAACATCAGCGGCGGGGCCAGCCGTAAGGACGCGGTCACCACCAAGTACGAATTGCGTTCGCCGGTCGAGCTGATCGCCGCCAGCGGCACGATCCACCGCGGCGCCGGCGTTTACTTCAAACTGAAGCCGGCCCGGCAATCGACGCTGGAAGGCGCCAAGGAATATACCTGCGTCTTCCGCGTACCGGGCAACTGGACCCGCGGGCTGGCCAGCGTCTACTGCGAAGCGCTCGGCGAAGAATCTTCGAGCCTCTCGCCGCTCGATAGCCGTCGCACCTTCGCTCGCCAGGCGTTTCGCGTCGCGCTGTATCTGGACATCAACGCCGATGCCAAACGCGCGGCCGAGAACTACGTCGCCTGCGAGCGAATGTTGCGAGCGACCACCGTTCAGTACCGCGGCGTGATCGAGAAAGCGACGCGTCACTCGCCGATCGATCAACTGGTCTCGCTGGTCAAGCATGGCCGAACCAACCATGGGCCGAAGCTCGACCCGACCGACCTGACGACCTGGCCGGCCGACGAACTTTACCGCTTGCCGCGGGAAGTGCAAGACGCGGCGGCCGACTATCGCGCCGCACAATTGCGGATGCGAATGTGGACCGACGAGTTCATCACCGGCAGCTAAACTTGAAGGGTGGGTGGAGCAAGCGCGAGAGGTTGCGTCATGTGACCAATGCCACTCGCTTGCGCAACCCACCTTTTGCTTGCAGCCGCATTGTTGGGTTGCGCTGCGCTGCACCCAACCGACGATTGACGTGAGTCACGCTTATCTACTGGTCTTCCAGACCGAGATATTCGGTCGGGACATTTTTGAACACCTCTTCCATGCTGGTCACCCCTTGGGCGACCTTCATGAGCGCGGCGCGGCGGAAGTCGAGCATGCCGTGGCGTACGGCGATCGCTTCCAGCTCTTGCGCCGGCAAGCGACTGGAAATCGCGCGGCGGATATCGCCGGTGACTTCCATCAGCTCGAAGATTGCGGTGCGGCCGACGTAACCTTCGTTCGCCGCCGTCGGGTCGGGGCCGTAGAAGACTTCCCCTTCGCCCGGCTCAAGCATCTCTTGAATGTCGCCAAAGGTCGCCGCAGCGCCGCCAGGCCCCAGTTCGTACGGAATGCGGGTCTTGGGATCCAGAACCCGGACCAATCGCTGCGACAAGACGCCGCGAAGCCCACTGGCCAGGAAGTGCGGATTCACATCGAGCGACAACATGCTTTGCACCGCGGCCGCGGCAACCGGCGCATGCAGCGTGGCGAAAACCAGGTGACCGCTATTGGCCGCGCGAACGGCGGTGGAGGCGGTCTCCGCATCACGGATCTCACCGATCATGATCACGTCAGGCTGCTGACGAATCACGCTTCGCAATAGCTCCGAAAAGTCGAGTCCGATTTTCGGGGCGACCTGCGACTGGCGAATCCCCGAGAGCGAAAACTCGACCGGATCTTCCAGCGTGTTGATTTTGCGTTTGCCGTCGTTCAGAAACTGCAAGCAAGCGTACAGCGTCGTCGTCTTGCCGGTTCCGGTCGGACCGGTCACCAGGATCAAGCCGGAGTTGGCCTGAATCATCGACATGATTCCTTGCCGATCGTGCCGGTTCAGTCCCAGTTGTTCGACCGAGAGCAAGCTGGAGTTCCGATCGAGCAAGCGGACCGTCAAGTCCTCGCCATACAGCGTCGGCAACAGACTCAAACGTAGATCGAGCTTTTTGCCTTGATCACTGAAGATCCAGCGACCATCTTGCGGACGACGCCGTTCGGCGATGTCCATCGAGCTCATCGCCTTCAGGTAACTAATCCAAGAACGTCCCTGATCGGCTGGGACGTCGCGAATGACTTTCATCCGTCCCCACTGCCGGACCGCCACTTGGACGGTACCTTCGCCTGCCAAGATAAACAAGTCGCTGGCCTGCATCTCGGCGGCTTGGTGAATCAGCAGCTTGACGGCGACATCGGGCTCGACGCTATTCAGGTCGACTTTGGCAAAGTCGGGGGCAGCGGGACCACGGCTTACGGCGCTTTCATTCATGATGCTCTCCTTTCGCCAATTGCATGGCGACTTCACCGTTGGCGACAATGTGGAAGAAGTTGTCGAGCCGCATCAACTTGAAAACGTTCGCGACGATCGGCGGCATATTAAACAAGATCAACTTGCCGCCCGCTTCTTCAAATTGTTTGTGACAGGTCAACAGCCAACCGACTCCGCTCGAATCGATGATGTCGGCTTCCTGCATGTTCAGCAGGACCGTTCGCTGATAGGCGTCGATGCCGATCAACGCCGAGAGCGGTTCGGTCTCGCGCATCGAACCATCTTGGGTTACGCGTCCCGAAACGGCGACCTGGACAATATTCTCGTCGTGGGAAACGACATGCAATTCCATAGCTTCGGCCCTGTTGTCAATCGCAGGCAAACGACCGTTTATATCACGGCCGTATGAAGAGAAAACGAACATCTCTTCAAAGTCGTGATTTCTTAATCAAACGTCCGGCAAAGCATTCCCCCTTCGACCAAGAGGGTCGTGCCGGTAATGTAAGCGCCGGCGTCGGAGGCCAGCAATAGCGCCGGCCCCACCAGGTCTTGCGTCTCTCCCCAGCGTTTGACCGCCGTTCGTTCCGAGAAACGCTTTTTTTGTTCATCATTGAGCAGGCTCATCGGCAGCTCGGTCGCAATCGGTCCCGGCGCCAGGCAGTTGACGGTGATCCCATGTGGCCCCAACTCCAGGGCGTGCGCTCGAGACATCGCGCTGAGCGCCGCTTTTGTGCCGGAGTAGTTTCCCCGTCCCGAATTAGACGCAACCGCCATCACGCTAGAGAGATGGATGATCCGTCCCCAGCCCCGCTCGATCATCCCCGGAGTCAATTTGCGGGCCAGTCGCATGCAGCTGGTGAAGTTGATCTCCAGCACGCGGTCCCAACTTTCGTCGGTCGTCTCGACCAACGTCTGCGGCTGGTTGGTGCCAGCGTTGTTGAACAGGATGTCGACCTTACCAAACTCTCCCAACACCCAGTCGGCCATCGCGTCGACTTCGGCCCGGTCCGCCATGTCGCACACTCGCCAGGCGACCCGCACGTCAAGTCCTGCGCCAATCTCGCGCGTCGCCGCTTCCAGTTCGTCCGCGTGTCGCGCCGTGATGCAAACGTCGGCGCCAGCCTCGGCCAGTCCGCGGGCAATCGCCTTGCCGATACCTTTGCTGCCGCCGGTGACCAGCGCCGTGCGGCTAGAGAGTTCGAGCAGGGACGCGAGCGTCATAGCGAGGAGCCTTGTGGGGAAAGCGGAAGAGAGATTCCCCGGTTTTAACACGACTGTGACGCAGAAGAAACAGTCTCGTCGTTTGGTTTGCTCGCGATCGGCAGCGCGCGAAAAAAAAACCGACCGGTCATGAACGGTCGGTTTTCCGTGATTTGAGAATGGCGCGAAAGCGCACTGCTTGCCCCCAAGCAGGCCCCTGCAAACTACGCCTTGGCGGTCTTGGCAGCCTTGACGGCGGCGTTCAGACGCGACTTCACGCGAGCGGCGGCGTTGGCGTGGATGACGCCGGCGGCGGCCGTCTTGTCGAGACGCTTCACGGCGGCCTTCAGTTCGGCGTCCATCGTGGCGGCGTCGCCAGCGGCGATCGCAGTGCGGACCTTACGAATCTGGTGACGCAGCACCGACTTGATGGCGCGATTGCGGGCACGACGAACTTCGTTTTGACGGAGGCGTTTCTTGGCGCTCTTGGTATTGGGCATGGATCCTGATTTCCCTTGCGGGCGGCCTCTTATTTCCTAGAAACGAGGCCGCATTCTTATCCGCGGACAATTTGTTCTCAATGCGAAGCTACTTATCTTGCAACATTTTTCGGACCTTGTCTAGCCTCGAATCGATATCTCGGTAGCCAGGGTCCATTTTTTTCAGTCGCTTGAAGTAAGCCTTGGCGTCGGAGTGTTCTCCCAGCCCCATGGCCAGCACCCCCGACCGGTACAGCAACTGCTTGTGGCGTTCGGAACTCAAGTGCTCACTGTAACTTAGGGCTTCCTCGAAGCACTCCATCGCGGTGTGGTACTTCTTTTTCGCCTGCAGGCACTCCCCCTTCCCCAGATTGGCGATCGCCAGCATTTTTTCATCTCCCTCGATCACCTGATCGAAGACCTCGATCGCCTCGTCCAGATTGCCGGCCCGTTTTAGCCGTAACCCGTACTCGTAGAGGTGTTTCTTGTCGTCGGGGTGACGCTCGGCCCGGGTTTGGTAGATTTCGAGTTCGGTTCGATTCAACTCATCCTTCAGGTCGTCGGCCAGTTTGCGGCTTTCAGCGGTCTTGCCGGCCTCAAACTGCTTTTCGGCGACTTCGTAGCGATGGCGAGCCCGGTTGATCCGGATATCTTCAAACTTTTGGATGATCTGCAGCGACTGTCCAATGGCGGCCTGGGCTTTTTTCATCACCAGCTCCGCTTCGTGGTATTTGTCGTCTTTCTGCCACAGGTCGGCCAGTTTCAGGTAGTTCTCGACCTTCTCGGGACTGGCGAGGATCACGCGATCGAGAATCTGCTTTTCGTTCAGCTCGATCGCCACTTTCGGCTTCTCGGACTTCGCCTCTTCCTGGACCGACTTCGGCCGGGGCCGCGGCTTTTCGCCGGGGCGAACGTCGATTTTGTTGGTGATCGTCGGCAATCCCTGACGGATCCGCTCTTTGTCGAGCGTCAGCTGCGAGATCATCTTGTTCGCTTCGTCGTCGCCGCGGGTCTTCTCGTTGATGAAGTGCCAGACCGCCATCGCCTGGTCAAATTGGCCCACGCTGCCGAGATACCGGGCACAATGCCGGCGAACTTCGATGTCGTTGGGCGAACCGTCGGTGGCGTACTTCATGAACAGCAGGCCAACCTCGTGGCAGCGCAACTCGGCACAGGCGTCGACCATTGGCACCAGCGCCGCCGCGTCCCAGGCGTTCGACTTCAGCATGTCGACTCCCTGGCCCAGGACCTCGGCCCAATTCTTGGAGGCCAGCGCCTTTTTGATCCCGCGACCGCCGAACGCTCCGAACAGGCCCTTTGGTTTCTTGCCTTTGAACTTCCGCTCCAGATTCTCCATCATCTTTTCGGCGTAGATCAGATTGGCCGGATCCGACTTCACGCACTCCCCTAACAGGCTATGCGCATAGTCGAAGTCGTACTTTTGCTGCTTCATCATGCCGGTCGCATGATCAAACACCGACTGCAAACGTTTTCGCTTGGCTGGAGTGATCTCGTAGGCCGCTGAATCGGCCGTCGCGTTCTGCCCGTCCACGTCGCTATTTATCCACTATCAGAAGAAAAACTGGTCTACCGCCACCATAACCGCGACGAATCGTTATTCTAGCTGTACCAGGGTAATCGTGCCAAGTTCTTGGTAAACAAGAAGTTGGCGTCTTGTGAAACTTGCTCGTCCCGGGTTCAATCGAGAGAAAACAGGCTCCCCAACCCCCGAAAATCGGAATGCCGGAAAACGCCACTCACGCTCCTGGTAAGGCCTCCCTCGTTGGCGCAGGTCCGGGCGACGCCGGATTTATTACTTTACGTGGCGTCGAACTGTTAGCGGACGCCGACGTCGTCCTGTACGACTACCTGGCTAATTCAGCTCACCTGCGGCATGTGCGAGACGACGCCGAGCTCCACTGCCTAGGGCGACACGGTCAGGGAAAGCTCTGGTCGCAGGCCGAGATCAACCAGGCGATGGTCGACGCCGCCAAGCAGGGGCGGCATGTGGTGCGACTAAAGAGCGGCGACCCGACCGTCTTTGCCCGGGCGGCCGACGAGATCGAAGCGCTCAAGCAAAACGACGTCCCGTTTGAAATCGTTCCCGGCGTCACCACCGCTTTGGCGGCAGGCGCTTGTGCCGGCGTTCCGGTTACCGACTCGCGGTTCGCCTCGGCGGTCGCCCTGGTCACCGGCCGCGAAAAGCCAGGCAAGTCAGACGACGCCATCGACTATTCGGCATTGGCCAAGTTCCCCGGCACGCTGGTGATGTACATGGGGGTCACTTCGGCTCCGGTCTGGTCGGCCGGATTGATCGACGGCGGCAAGTCGCCCGAGACGCCCTGTGCGATCATCCGCCGCTGCAGTTGGCCCGATCAGGAAACGTACCAATGTACGCTGGGCGAGATCGGCAATTTGCTCCATTCCGGCTCCGAAATCCGCCCGCCGGTGATCGTCGTCGTTGGCGAAGTGGCGCGCCAAGCGTCAGCTGACAACTGGTTTCAGCAGCGACCGTTGTTCGGTGAGCGGATCTTGATCACCCGGCCTGAACACCAAGCCGACGATTTGGCCCACACGCTGGCCGAACTGGGCGCCGACGTCTATCTGCAACCGGCGATTCAAATCTCGCCGCCGCTCGATTGGCGCCCGATCGACGCGGCGATTGGCGGTTTGCACGACTACGATTGGCTGGTCTTCTCCAGCGCCAACGGCGTCCGCTACTTTCTTGATCGGCTGTTTGAATTGGGAGACGACCTCCGCGCGGTCGGCCATCTGCGGATCGCAGCCATTGGCCCCGGCACCGCCGACACGCTGGCTGACTACTACCTGACGGCTGACGTCATCCCAGGTGAATACCGGGCCGAAGCGCTGGTCGCCGCTCTGCAAGACGAAGCCGCCGGCCAGCGGTTCCTGTTACCACGAGCCAGTCGCGGTCGCGACGTGTTGCCCAACGGCCTGACCGCCGCCGGAGGCGAGGTTACCGAGATCGTCGTCTACCAAAGCGTCGATACCGTGGAGCTTTCGCCCGAGCTACTCGAAGCCTGGGATGAGCAGCCAATCGACTACGTGCTTGTCACCAGTAGCGCCATCGCCCGAGCGACGGTCCGGCTATTGGGCGAGCGAGCCAAAGAGACGAAGTTCGTCACGATCAGCCCGATCACATCGGGCGCGCTGCGAGAAGTAGGCGCCGAACCGGCCGTCGAAGCGAGCGTCTACACGATGGACGGCGTGCTCGAAGCGCTGCTACAACACGTCGCCGGTAAGTAGCTCGAGCTTGGCGACGGAGATTGGGTGCATGGCGCCAAGTCCTCTCCTACCGCTGATAGATCGGCAGGAACCCGTAGTCCAACTGCATCATGATCAGGTTGCATGACGTGACGTAGATTGGGCCGACGGTCGTGTCGTCCCAGGCGCCGTCGTTGCGTTGCTTGCGAACGATCTCGCCGTAGAGTCGATCACGGAACGCTTCCCAAAATTCGCGATCACGGAAACCTTCGCGATAGACGACCTGGGCGTAATAGAGATACGTGTAGTGCCAATGGCTGAACGCTTGTTGTTGCGTTTGGATCTGGTGCAGGTTGTCTTTGCAGTAGTTGATCATCTTGTCGACCACTTCGCCACCATACTCGCCGGCGTTCTGCAAACAACAAACCGACGCGGCGGTGATCGCCGGACGCGACGTGCCGCGATTCTTCGAACTGTACGAGATGCCGCCATCCGGATTCTGACAACCGTAGATGTACTGCTTGGCCCGTTCAACTACTTCGGACGGAACCACGATGCCGGCGTTACGACAGCCGCGCAGGCCTTGCACCTGGGTGATGGTGGTCGAACCTTCGTCGAAGTCGTTGCCATCTTTCGCGCTGACGTATCCCCAACCGCCAGAAGTAGTCTGGGCCGAGACGGTAAACTCCACCGCCTTGGTCAAGGTGTTGATCAGCTCTTCTCTTCTTTCTTCATCTTCCTCTTCCCCCAACACCTGGGAGAGAAAGAGCATCGAGAAGCCGTGGCCGTAGGTGTAACGATTGTCGGTCAGCGGATCGCCAATCAGACCGTTGTCGCGCCGTTTGCTGTAGATGAAGTCGGTGACGCGGCGGATGTTTTTGGCGTACGGACCTTGGGTGGTGGTCGAACCAGAGGCGATCAGGGCCGTTCCCGCCAACGCGGCCATCGCGGTCGGATAGGCCTGACTGGCCCAATGACCGACGCGGGTTTGCGTGCGGGCGACCCAGTCGAGTCCTTTCCGCGTGGAGGTCAGCCAGCTTGTCTTGAGCGCCGAGTCAGCCGCCTGCAGCGACGAATTGCCCGCAAATCCTGCGGCCAAAGGTAGACCTGCGGCCAGACAACGAAGAGCGGCTCGGCGATTTAATCTGTCAGTCATCGGCATCCTTTGGAAAGCGGCGGATCTTTCCTCTCCCTTATTGTGGCTCATTCCGCAGCTTACGGCTATCTAATTCCTTCGTCGCAGAAACGGGCCGATTGGTTCATTTCCGCCAATCCGCCCGCAAAGTCGACGTATGCTCGCCACTTGCCCCGCCCTGCCCGAGTGGAGATTCGCCCGAAACCCTCACCCGCATAATCGGCGCGACCGATCCAAAAATAGTTCAGTCAGCTCATTGGGCAGGGAGAATTCTATGCGACTCGGAGGGATGTTAACCAACCGCCTGGTACTTACGATCGACCTCCATCTCTCGGCCCCCTCGCTGCAACTAGCCCACCATCGTCGCCTGCACGAGGTCGCGCGGAAACTGCTCAGCCATCTGGCCATACGCCAAATTCCAGCGACATTTGGTCTCTCGCGCCCCGGATACGGCCAACTTGCCGACTGGATTTCGTCCGATCCCCAGCATGAGACGGCCCTACTGATGCAGCCGAGCGGCGACTGGCGCCAGTGGGGGGGCAGCGGCTTGGTGGGAGAAGTTCGCCGTCTGGCGGGCGATTCGGTCCGCTCCGTATTCGCGCACGGGCCGCTGGGGCTAGATCACGCGTCCGCCCTCCGCAGTGCTGGAATCTTGGCGATCCGCGGCAATGGCGCCACATTGCCGGGCGCATCTCACCAGAATGGCACGCTCTGGTTTGAGCCCAACATCCAGGCTCCCTCTTTTCTGGCGAGGCTGACCGAGTGGCTGCCGCAACGTTTTGATTTTGCCAAGCCGACGCCAGCCCAAGTGATGCGGATTTGCGGCGAAACGGTCGCCAACGCCGGTCCGTGGGCGACCGATCAGGCGCTGCGGGCCATCGACTTCGCGGCGAAGTTTCGCGATCGGGGGGGCTCGGTAGAAACGCTGGCCAATTGCGCCAGCCAGCTGGAAGCTTCCCCGGTCAAAGCGGCCTAAATGCCGCTATTTTAGCTCGCGGAAGGTAGTAAACGCGAGAAAGGCGAGAACGGCGGATCCGACCACGAAGGCGATATCCATCGTGGTGCTAACCGATTGGAAGGGAACTCCAATCGCCAAATCGAGCGCAAACACCAAGAAAATGAGAATGGAGATAGCCATTCCCGTGATTGTTAGCGCTTTCGGCATGCGGCGACTCCTGTTTGGCCCCTGCACAAACCTGGTGAATTTTTCCCAGATTTCCCAGACGGTGTAGTATAACTCGCCTCCGCCAGATGTCACGCCCAGCGTGAGAAAAGTCCTTTCACGCAACAACTTGCGTGGGAAGTCCCGGCATCGTGGAGGAGGCAGAAACGAGGATTATTGATGACGGCCGGGGGTTTTGCAACCGGCGAAGAGGTCCTTATAGTACGCCGTAACTATTTCGCTCGCAAGCTTTTGGAACGCCAAACACATGAGTCTGCCCACCCCCTGGGACCAATTTCGTCAAGAGATGACCATCGCGCCGGAGTGGGCCTACTTCGATCACTCGTCGGTTTCCCCCCTCCCCCGGCGAACGGCCAATCTGATCCGTCAGTACGTCGACCAGGCGGCCGCCGGCGGAAATCTCCATTGGCCTGACTGGGCCAGAGCGGTCGAAAAGACCCGCAGTAAGATCGCCAGCCTGGTCAACGCCGATACGGACGAGATCGCCCTGCTCCCCAACACGACCCATGGGGTGTCGCTGGTCGCCGGAGGTTTTGACTGGAAACCGGGGGACAGCGTCGTTGTGCTCAATAACGAATTCCCCGCCAATCTGTATCCCTGGATGCATCTGGAGAGCATCGGCGTCGAAGTCCGTCAGGTGCAAGTCGAAGGCGCCGGACCGACGCTCGACGACATCGTCGCCGCGATCGACTCGACCACCCGTATCGTCGCCGTCAGTTGGGTCGCGTTCGCAACCGGTTATCGGCTCGACATCGCCAAGCTGACCGAGATGGTCCATGCCCATGGGGCGCTGATGTTTGTCGATGTGATTCAGGCGCTCGGCGTTTTCCCGTTCGACGTCAAAGCGACCGGCGTCGACTTCTTCGCTTCGACCAGTCAGAAGTGGCTGATGACGCCGGAGGGAGTCGGCATGTTCTACATCCGCCGCGAGCACCTCGACAAAGTCCGTCCGCTCTTCGTTGGTCCGTCGAGTATGGTCAAACCGTACGACTACGACCGGATCGCGCTCGAGTTCGCCGATAGCGCGCGGCGATTTGAAGGAGGCTCGAAAAATATGATCGGCTACATGGCGCTCGGCGGCAGCTTGGACCTGTTAATGGAGCTTGGCGCCGGCGCCGAGCAAAGCGCCGTCGGCGACCGCGTCTTGGAAATCGGCGACTTGGCGGTCGAGCGTTTGCAGTCGATTGGGGCGTCGATTTTCTCGGATCGTGAGGGAGATAAACGCTCTGGGATCATCTCCTTTGAGTTCCCGGGGCAAGACCCGAATCAACTGCGAAACCTTTGCGTCGACGCAAAGGTCGCGCTCAGCGTGCGCGGCGGTCGGCTGCGGATCAGTCCGCACGCCTACACCAACGAGGAAGATGTCGACCGCCTGGTAGAGGCGCTGCGCAGCGTTTGATGGCGGGTCGCCATCCGCTGATTTTCCAGCCAACCGCCGCCAATACCCTGTGCACAAAATACGCCTGAGAGGGATAGGCGCCCCCGATGATGGAATGATCTTACGAAAACCGCGGCAGCGACGTAGGCGAAACGCTTTTTGCAAAAAACCTGCGTGATACACTTCGATTAGCTCCTAACATATCATCAACAATCTCCTATCACCTTCGTTATTTAACAACGATCGTCTCGAAGGAATGTCGTTTGCCATTCGTGCAATTCGACCCAAGCGTCTAGCGACGCCTTGGCGCCTCACAGAATCATCTTTCATTATCTTTCCGATGAAGTTGAGGAGTCCTTCAAAATGACTGAAAACGAACAAGCCTTTGGCGTGACGCGGCGTGATGCATTCACGCTGGTCGAGCTGTTGGTCGTCATCGCCATTATCGGCGTGCTGATCGCACTGCTGCTGCCGGCCGTGCAACAATCTAAAGCAGATGGCGTTAGCCGCTCATATCTACCACGACGTCAACCAGGCGCTGCCGCCGGCCGGGTTTGGCGAAAACAGCACGGCCGAAGGCTGGGGCCGAAAAGCCTCTTGGCTGGTCCGCATCATGCCGGCGCTCGAATTGAGCGCAGCCGCCGATAGCTCCTTCTTCATCAACTCGTCGTTCGACATGATGAACGCCAGCTGGGCGGCGCCAGCGCGGCATTGGCAAGCGGCCGCGCAGCTGCGTGCTCCCGTCTTCAACTGCCCTTCGAGCCCGCTGCCGACTACCCGCAAGTACGCCACCAATGGTCCGACGCAAGCGCTGGGCGCTCCGGCGGAAATTGAAGTTCAAATCACCGACTACGCTTCCAACGGCGGCTGTGCTTTTGTCGGCGGTACGGTTGGTGACTGGAATCCGCGGGCATTCTGGGACTATAGCGGCATCAACTGCGACAACGGCGTGATCCCGATGATCTTGCGTGACTATCCGCCGCCGCAATTTCAAGGCTCGATCGTCGGCTTTCAGGACATCACCGATGGTACGTCCAATACGGCCATGTTCGGCGAGCAATCCGATTTCCACGAAGGAAACCCCGATAACGAGAAAGACTCGCGCGCTTCGCACGTCACCGGCGGGCTCTGGTCTTGCAGCACCGGCACTTCCAGCAGCACGATTTCTAATCACGTCGTCACCTACTTTGCGATCAACTACCCCGGCAACAGTTGGTGGTCGCAAGGGGGCTGGTGGGGCAACAGCGCGACCTGGATCAACACCGCGTATCGCTCGGCGCATCCTGGCGGCGTGCAGTTCGTCTTTTGCGACGGTTCGGTTCACTTCATCTCCGAGACGGTCGATCACAAGCCGGACGAATTCGTCGACAACAACGTGCTAGAGAACTTGGCGAATCGGCACGATGGATTTGTCGTCGACCAGTTCTAGGCCGTTCCTGAAAAATCTCGACGCGCGGCTACAGAGTAACGGCCGCGCGCTTCGTCGAAACACGCATGTCGCCGACCGCGACCACCTTGGGAGAGAACTTGGATGAAAAGCCAAATTTTCGCGTTACTATTTGCAGCTGCCATCATCGTCGGATGCCGGCCAGCTAGCCCGGCAAATATCTCGGAAGTTACCGGCACGGTCACTGTCGACGGGAAACCGGCCGACTCGGCGACGATTACGTTCGCGCCGATACCATCCGGGAAGTCATCTTATGGCAGAACCGATGACGCCGGGCACTATCACTTGGTCTATACGACCGACATCGAAGGAGCGCTGATCGGTGAGCACGCAGTTACGATCGCCAACGAACCGGCCCCCGGCCAGGCGACGCCAGCGGTGATGGTTCCGCGGCAATATGGAAAGGCGGGCAAACTGACCGCCAATGTTGCTCCCGATCAGAAGAATCAAATCGACTTCGCGTTGACGACCAAAGCGAAATAGCGTCAGGTCGTTACCACTCGATTTTCTCAGCCGAGAAGATCGGGCCTTCGACGCAGGTCCGTTTGTAGTCCCAACTGCCGTCGTCCTGGCGAACCTTGGCGACGCAGGTGAAGCAGATGCCAATGCCGCAAGCCATCGGCGTCTCGAGCGAGACCCAGCACGGCACGTTGCGCTCGGCGGCGATCTTGCTGACCGATTCCATCATGCGTTCGGGTCCACAGCAGGCGATCTGCACGCCGGCGGTCGACTGGTCGAGCGTCTCGCTGAGCAGGTCGGTAACCAAGCCATGATGCCCGGCCGATCCGTCGTCGGTGCTGATTTTGACGTCGATGCCGCAGGCGCGAAAGTCATCGACGCCGGCCAGGTATTCGGCCGAACGTGCGCCGTAGCACATCGTCACTTTGCCGGCGGCGGCGCCTTGTCGCGCCGGATCGCCGTACGCCTGGCGGCCAAGATACTCTTTGCCGAGCGCGACAAACGGCGTTTGGCCGATGCCGCCGGCTACCATGATCAGGTGCTCGACCTCTTCGGCAGGGAAACCATTCCCAAGCGCCCCCCAAGCTTCCAGCCGTTGGCCCGGCTTGAAGGTCGAGAGCTTGCTGGTCATCTTGCCATGCACCAGGTAGACGACGTCGATCCCGACCGCAGCGCTGCTGTCGTCGCGATAGACGTCGTACATTGCCAGCGGGCGGCCGAGCAGCGGATCTTGCATGTCAGCAAGACGGAGCATGACGAACTGCCCCGGCGTGATGCGGGCCGCCAACTCGGGACAGGCGAAACGAACGCGAAACGTATCGCGGGCCAATTGGACGTTCTCGACGACTTCAGCCGTCAATTGCGTCGCCTGGTCGGCGTAGTACGGAGCGTGGAGCGGGTTGCAGTTGTCGTTCACTTGCGGCGCTTCGTCTTCTTTTTCTTGGGCTTATTCGATGTCGTACGCTTCTTCGCGTCGGGGTTCTTCACGAACTTGGTCCGGACGCCTCCGCGTTTCGCCTTGCGACCTCCCTTCGTTCCTTCTTCGGGCGAAGATTGGCCGTAGCTCGTCTTCTTCTTTTTGGGCGCCCCTTTCTTGGGTCCCCCCTTTTTCGCACCACCTTTGAAACCAGTTCCCTTTTTCGAGAACTTCTTCTTCGGCGGATCGCCGGCTCGTTTTGGCGCGGCCTTCTTCTTCGCCGGACGTTCGTCTCCGCCGGAGAACCAGCCAAGTTCCGAGATCGGACGGCCTTCGTCATCGTCGTCATCATCTGCGCCGAACGCTTCGGAGAAACCACGTCCCTTCGCCGGTCGGCGGTCTGATTTGTCCGCGCCACGTCGCTTCTGCGGCGCTGACGACTTGCCGTACGACGAGGGTCCGCTGTCGCCGCCAATCGTCTTGCCGTACTTGCGGGGACGCTCCTCTTTGGCGGCGGGACCGCTCTGCTTTCGTTTCGGCTTGCCGGTAGTCGACGGTTTTCGCCTCTCGTCGCGCGGCCGCTGTTCGCCGCGGGATCCCTGTTCGTCACGCGGCGGACGGGGCGTTTGCTTCTTCTTCGGCTTACTGCCGGGCCCGCCAAAAGCGGCGTCGCGAAGCGCCTTCACCTCGGCGGCCTTCAGTTCGCGGAAGGCGCCATCGGGCATTTCGCCCAATCGCAGCGGCCCCATCGCGATCCGCTTCAGCCGCAGCACTTTGTGGCCGATCTTGGCCATCAAGCGGCGAATTTCGCGATTTTTCCCTTCGTCGAGGATGATCTCCAGCGACGTGCTTTGTTTGTTCTTCCGCTTGATGACCAGGCTGACCGGTTTGACGAAACCTTCGGCAAAGTAGACGCCGCGGCGGACCACCGACAACGCCGATTGCTCGGGATGGCCGGCCACTTCGACCCGGTAGGTCTTTTCGATTTCATAGCGGGGATGGGCCAGGCGGTTCGCCAGTTCGCCGTCATTGGTGACGACGATCAGCCCTTCGCTGGCGCGGTCGAGCCGCCCGATCGTGAACAGCCGGACGTCTTGCGGCACCATGTCGATCACGCGGGTTCGACCCTCGGGATCAAAATTGGTGCTCAGCACGCCCGGCGGCTTATTCAGCATGTAGTAGATTCGCTTGCCGAACTTCAGCTTTTGGCCGTCGACCAAGATTTCTTGCCGGTCCGGATCGACCTTCATGCCGAGTTCGGTCACAAACTCGCCATCGACTTCGACCCGCCCTTCCTGGATCATTTCCTCGCATTTCCGACGGCTATCGATGCCGGCAAACGCCAACACCTTGTGCAGGCGCTGCAGGCGGCCGGGGGCCGGATTGTCAGATTCAGTCGGTTTTGGGGTCATGGCGGTTTGAGCGGAAGGGGCAAAACCCCCAGTTTATCCGCTGCCGCACTGCACGGACAGGCGCCGCGGTGATCCGCGAAATCGAGGATTCGCCCGGAGCACAACCAGCAATTCACCCCAAGCGAGCCGCCCTACGGCAGAAACGCCGCGTTGGCGCCAAAATTGGCCGGGTCGTTCTGCACCGCCTCGGCGGACGGACGATCAAAATCGCGAGGACGCCCCCCCAGGACCTCGGGACCGAGGTCATTGTTGGTATAGGGATCGTACGCCATCGCCCGCTGTTGTTGTTGCTGCATGGTGCCAGGATCAAACAACGGGGTCTGCTTCAGATGCCAACAACCGGCGCACTGCGAAACCGCCAGGATGGTCAGCAGGGCGATCGTTTTCGGTCGGAAAGTCAGCATGGCGTAGGAACTCCTCCAATAGAAATCAGCGAGGAGTGTAGATGCTTCGCCAACCTGGCGAAAGAGGAATCTGTGCTAGCAGGAAACGTCCTGATTGGTTGACATCGTGTGCCACTGCTGGACAAGCCAGCAGTGGCACACGAGCGGAACACATTCATTGCCACGCAGACATGGCAACGTCACCCCGAAGAATCTTACGGCAGGTACATGTCCAGCAGCGTCGCCGGTCCACTTGGGGCCAACGTCACCGCCACGCTGGCTGCCGGCAGTAGGAACGTTTCTCCCTTGTTCAGCTGCAGCGGATGTGCCGGGTGATCGACCGTAACCATCCCTTCCAGGACCGAAACGATATGAAACCGCTCGTCCCCGCCAATTTGACGCGACTGACCCAGACGCATTCGATCGAGCACGAACTTGTCGCACTCCACCAACCGCTCGACCCCTTCGGCAACTGCTTGGGGCGTCTGCAGCGGAACTGGTCCCTTGGCGAAATCGATCGTCGCCAGCGATTGCTCGATATGCAGCGGGCGAGAGTTGCCGGCGGCGTCGGTCCGGTTCCAGTCGAACAGCCGGTAGGTGGTGTTGCTCGACTGCTGGATTTCGGCGACCAACAAACCTTTACCTAGCGCGTGGACCGTCTGGGCCGGAATGAAGACGCAGTCGCCCGGTTGCGGCTCGATGGTGTGCATAAGCTCGACAACGCGGTTCTCGGCGGTCGCCCGCGCGAGCGCGTCGCGATCGACCCATTCCTTCAGGCCGACGTACATCCGGGCGCCAGGCTCGGCGTCCATGATGACCCAGGCCTCGGTTTTGCCCAGATCGGGCGGATCGAGCAACGCGCCTTGCTTGTCATCCGGATGGACCTGGATCGAAAGGTCGTGATTGGCGTCCAGGAATTTGAATAATAGCGGAAACTGCGGCGCGACCGGGTGCCGGCCGAAGAGTTGGTCGCCGTATAAACTAACCAACTCCGCCATAGTTTTTCCTTGCAGCAGGCCGTGGGCGACGACGCTTTGATCTTCGCCATGGTCGACGACTTCCCAACTTTCGGCGAAAACCCCCTCAGCATCGATCGATTTGCCCAATTGGGTTCCCAATCGCCGACCGCCCCAGACATATTGGCGGAACTTCGGCATAAACCGGAGCGGGTAGTCGAGCGTCATCGCATCCATCCTTAGGGTTGACGTTTTTAGCGGCTGTAGCGGTGGTTGGGGCCGGACGCACCGCTTGGTTGTCATTTTCGCAGGTCGATGTTAGCATAAAACCCGTGGTTCTTCCTCGCCCGCCCCTGAACCGTCAGGGCCTGAAGCCGTCGGAAATCAAACCGACGGTATCTTACGGCGCCGAATCGCACCTTGGATCGATGATGGTCCCCCATTATTGATCTTCTGTTGACGATCCCCTTGCGCAACCAAAAGACGGATTTCATATCCGGAGAATACCCATGGCGAAGAAGATCAATGATGACCTGTTCGAAGGGTCGGCGATGACTTTCGGGGAACACCTCGAAGAACTCCGCTCCGCCTTGTTCAAATCGATTCTCTGGCTCGCTTGCGGCCTGGCGATTGGCCTGTTGGTCGCCGATCAGGCGATGGACGCGATCCAGAAACCGGTCAAAGAGGCGCTGCTCCAATACAACCAGAAACGGACCCTCCTGCGGCTGACCGAACGCCTGAAGGCCGAAAATGGGGGTAAAGAGCTAACCGAGACAGATAAGGAACGGCTTGAGAAAATCGCGGCCGACAATACCTGGTCGCCGGAGATCATCTACATCGAGCCGACCGAGGTCCGCCGAATTGCGGATCTGAAGAGCCAACCGGTCGATCCGGCTCCAGAGAAGCCCGCGGACGAAACGCCCGCCGAGGGAGAGACGACGCCAGAGGAAACGCCCGGGAATGAGCACGCCGTCCCATCTTCGGTCGAGCCCAAAACGACCGCCGACGCCCTGGAAGAGATGGCGATCGTTCCCACGACGCAGCCAGTCCCGATGATCACCTGGAAGCCGGTCGAGACCTCGCTGACCGCTTTGAAGGTCGAGGAAGTCTTTATGATCTGGCTGAAGGCGGGCCTGGTTTGCGGCGCCATTATCGCCAGTCCGGGTATCTTCTGGCATATCTGGAGTTTCATCGCGGCGGGACTCTATTCGCACGAGAAAAAATATGTCTGGATTTACCTGCCGTTTAGCCTGGGGCTGTTTTTCGGCGGCGCCGCGCTGGCCTACTTTTACGTCTTCGCCCCGGTGCTCGACTTCCTGTTCAGCTTCAATCTGTCGCTCGGCATTGATCCCGATCCGCGGATCAGCGAGTGGATGAGCTTTGCCCTTTTGCTCCCGCTCGGCTTCGGGATTAGCTTTCAATTGCCGCTGGTCATGCTTTTGCTAAACCGGATCGGACTTGTCGAGGTAAGAGCTTATACCGAGCATTGGCGAATCGCCCTGTTGGTGATCTGCGTCCTCTCGGCATTGTTGACCCCGGCCGATCCGCTCAGCATGTTGTTGCTGGCAGTTCCCTTGTCGCTGCTGTACTTTGGCGGTATCGGTTTGTGCCTCTGGATGCCTGGTCGTAAGGCTCCGATGGCGCCGATTCGCTAAACCTAGAAAGCCAAACGAGTTCGCCATGTCGTTTCGCACGCTCGCAGCACGAGTCTTATTCATTGTGTTGACGATCGGTGCGACCGAGGCTTACGCGGTCGACCTGTCGGCCGCGATTGGGGAGTCGTTTGCGGCCGCCGATACGCTGGCCGATATCCAGGAAGAGAACGCCGACGCCAAGGCCTGTCTGGAGGGACTTTGCTGGCCGCGGGGGCAGTTTGCCGTCGATGTCGAAGCGGCGGCTGAGGAGAAAGGAGACGCCCTGGTCCGCTTCCCGTCCGCCCGGACGACCAGCAACCCGACCAACGATCGCGTCGCCATGCAGTGGTATGCCGCGCGAGACGAAGAGGGCCACGCGATGAAAGCGCCAGCGATCATCGTTGTGCATGAGTCCGGCAGCGGCATGACCGTCGGCCAGGTCATGGCCAAAGGACTCCGCAATCAAGGCTTTCACACCTTCATGATTCAGCTTCCCGGCTACGGCCTGCGGAAGGTACCCGGCGAGAAAAAGAATGGCGCCGAGTTTCTGATTCGGATGAAGCAATCGATCGCCGATGTACGGCGAGCCCGGGATGCGGTCGCGGCGCTGCCGCTGGTCGACGCTGATCATATCGCGGTGCAAGGAACCAGCTTGGGCGGTTTCGTCGCCAGCGACGCGGCGGCGCTCGACGATGGCTTCGATAGCGTCTTCCTGCTTCTCTCTGGCGGCGACCTGCATGACATCATTCACCATGGCCATCGCGAGGCGGCCGAAGTTCGCAAACGCCTGGAAGCGGCCGGCATCCAAGGGGAAGCGCTCGTCGAGTTGATCAACACGATCGAACCGCTGCGAATCGCCCATCGCTTAGATCCCAAGCGAACCTGGCTTTACAACGGCACGTACGACCAGGTTGTGCCGCTCGAGAACGGCCAGGCCTTGGCTGCAGCGGCGCACCTTGCGCCGGAACATCACGTCCAGCTCTCGGCCAATCACTACTCGGGCGTCGTCTTCATTCCGTACGTGCTGACCCATATCCGCAGCCGCATCGACGCGGTCGAACAGCCGAAAGCGTCCGACTAGGCGGACGGTATCTTGCTGCGGACATCGGCGATGATTTCGCGGGGGACGAACTTCGCCAACTGCTCGTCGCCGGCCAGCGGCGTGATCTGCTTTAAGAGTGAGCTGGAGACGTGGCCGTACTCTTCGTCCGCCATCAGAAAGACGGTCTCGATGCCGGGATCGAGCTTGCGATTGGCCATCATCATCGTGAACTCGCCGGCGATGTCGGTCAGCGGACGAATGCCGCGGATCATCGCACTGGCGCCCACTGACCGGACGAAGTCGACCGCCAGACCGCTGAAGTGCAGCACATCGACGTTGGGGACATGCTGCGTGACGCGGCGGACCAACTCGACCCGCTCGTCCGGCGAAAACAGCCCCACCTTCTGGTCGTTGGTACCGATGCCGATGATCAAGCGGTCGACCAGGCGGCTGCTCCGCTCAATCAGGTTCAAATGGCCGAGCGTCACCGGATCAAACGAACCGGTATAGACGGCGAATTTGGGATTTTTCTCAGACATCGGTGGGGCTTTTTAGGGGCGGCGTCGCTCGGGCGACCTGAAGCTCACGTTAGGAAATTCGAGTTTCTGCAAGTGACATCGTAACCTAACCCATGCCGTATTAAACCAAGGATTGGCCCTCGGTCCCGAAAAAGGAATCGAATCGCTCGATCCCCATGCGATGCGATTTAGGCTGGCAGGAGATCGTCTTCCCCTGGATGCAATTGACCTTCGTAGAATTCGTGAACGTCACGCCGGGAAAAGAACCGAATCCCGGCCAAGAAAAAGAGGCCCTCCAACAGAGCGATGGTTCCCACGATGATCTGCCAGTAGAAGAAGAATGTATTTGCCGACGACTGCCAGTCGAATTGCGACGTCGTTTTTGCGTTTGACGCGTACGCGCTGAGACGGCGTTCACTGCTGCCGGGAGGCTTGACTTCTCCTAGTCGCGTCCCGACCGATTCCTGGGCTTCGATAATCAACGGAATGCCGTAGACAGCTTCGACGAGCGTCAAACTAAAGAAGGCCAAAAACGCAACTTTCATCGCCTTGGCGGCGCTCGGTCGCAGCCGTATCGCGGCTCGACAAGCAACCAGCAAACTGCACGTGAGCGCAAATCCAGCAGCCTGGAGAAACCTGATCCGCCAAAGATATTTGGTTGTGACCTGCTCGATCCCTTCTTCGATCGCGATCGCTTCCGGCAACACCTTTCCGTCGTCGGACGTACTGCTGGACACAAAGCAACCAGAGAACACCAGCAATACCAGACACATCAGGTTGATGACTGCGAGCCCCCTACCCAACTTCGCGTAGAACAGCGCGCCGTTTCGTATTTTTTTCTCGGGCGTCAGAATCACCAATTCTTCGCCTGGCTCAGGATACCTCGTTGCGACTTTCGGTTCTGGTTGGTCCATTTCGTCTCACCCTGCAAAGCGACGCCCCAAGTTATTGTTCGAACAACGCCCGCGTTTCCCGCTTCGCGAAAAACCGATAGGCAAAGTAGTAGTAACCCAGCTCCAGCGCGATAAATCCAATGCTGCCCCCGACTCCGATGTAGAACCCGGCCTGCATGGCGACCGCCATGATCTGCGACGTCGGATTGTCAGGGTCAGGCTCCATCCCGCCAAAGGCGGTTTGCATGGCGTCGTACATGGCGAGTTGCACGAAGACGGCGACCGCCGCGCCGACCAGGTCGACGATGGCGGCCGATACCACCGCCCGCCGCATCCAGACATCGCCGCGCACGGCCAGTTTCAGCGCCTTCAGCGCCGCCCAAAACAACAGGCCCGCGGTGATCAGCGACAGGGGAACGATCAGCAACTGGTACAACGCGTATTGTTGCTGCACTTCTCCCATCAGCCGCTGATATTCGATCATCCGCTCTTGCATCTCGCTTCCCAGGCCGCTGGTCTGCCCCGACTGAGCGCCGAACAACCATGGCAGCGTCGCGGCGATCGAACCGAGCTTCATCACCGCCAACAGAATTCCGCCGATCGCCAGGGCGGTCAGCAAAGCAGGTTTTCTGTTCGCTGGCGAGGCGCTTTCGGCGGGGACGAGATCCTCTTCGGCGTCCGACATACGGCGTCAATTCCTAAGGCAGTTGTGATTCAAAAGTGGGGGGAGCTACATCCTACCCTCCCACGCTAGCTGCAGTCTATCGCTAGCCATGCGAGCGGTCGCGCTGCTGAGCTATTCGCCGCACAACGCGAATTTTTGGAATTTTTCGTTGAACTTGACCCCGAAAAAACATCGAAACTATACTTGAGGTACTGGCATTTCCCAGACGTTCTGCGGTTTACGTGCGCCACGATTGGTTGTCTGCGGCAAACGAAAACGATAGCGACTTGGAGGCCGAGAGCCATGAGCGACAACGAGCGCAGCATCAGCGTAC
The DNA here is from genome assembly GCF_007859755.1 of Blastopirellula retiformator. Taxonomy (NCBI): domain Bacteria; kingdom Pseudomonadati; phylum Planctomycetota; class Planctomycetia; order Pirellulales; family Pirellulaceae; genus Blastopirellula; species Blastopirellula retiformator. The sequence goes on from NZ_SJPF01000004.1 coordinate 875,997, forward strand.
GTCAGTTCTTTGCAGGAGTGACGGAGCATACGTTCTATACCAAGCTCGGGGTGCCAAACCCGAGGTTGATCGACTATTTGACTGAACTGTTGACCCGCTTCGTTAACAACGAAGTCGTCTTTCGCATTCGCGGCCTGACCGGCAAGCCGCTGACCGAAGTCGCCCACATGATGATCGAAGCCGAAGCGCGCCTCGGCGACGCCAAGCGCGACGTCCATCAGCACATCGGCGATTTCATCCTCTTCTGGTCCGGCGTCTATCCCGAGGCGCTCAAGCGAATGCGCCGCGAAGACCGCATGGACCACCTGGTCAACTACTGGGCCGAAGGAAAGCGGGCCTACCACGCCGCCAGCGAAATCCAATCGGGCTACGACAAGCCCGGCGCCGAACTCTTGGACGAACTGAGCGATCGGTTCGAGCTGTGCGCTTACGGCCTGGGAGAAGTCCGCCGCGAATGGGAACGCCGCGACGAAGGAGGCACGGGGTTGATGTTGTTCGGCTAGAACCGCTGGCAAACCCAACACTAGCCCGCTGCGCCAGCGAGGGAAAGCGGTCGCAAGCAAATGACTAATGTCTAAACAAGAGGAAGAACCTCCGCTTCTTAGCACTAGCAGTCCGTTGATTTTCTCGACGGACTGCGTGATCGCACGGATGCGATCCCAAAATAACGACGTAAGTCCGTTATTTTGCGAGCCGCGAAGAGCTACGCTCTGAGCCTGGCGAGGTTGAAAAATGCCACGATGGCATTTTTCAACAGGCAGTTAGACATTAGTTCTTAGTCATTAGGCATTTCTTACCGCATTGCCTCGCTCGCGCAGCGGGCTAGTAAAGAATTTAGCCTCGCAACGAACTACGTCACCAGCCCCTTCGTCACCATCATAAACACGTCTTCCAACGTCGGGTCTTTCTCCGCATAGCTGCGGACCTGGACCTGGTTGGCGAGCAGTTTGTTGAGCAACGCGGCAACGCCGCTGTCGTCGGTTTGCAGTTCGCAGGTGATCATCTTGCGATCGGCTTCGATATCGACGTCAACGCAACTCGGCTCGCTGCGAATGATCGACAACGCGGCGTCGAAGTTGTCGATAACCTTGATCTGCAGAATGCGATTCTTGCGGATGCGACGATAGACGTCTTCGATCGGGCCGTGCATCAGCAACTGGCCCCGTTCGATTATCCCGACTGAGGTGCAGCAGTCGGCCAGTTCGGTCAGGATGTGACTGGAGATGAGAATCGTCTTTCCCATCTTCCGCAGCTCTTTCAGCAGCGCCTTCACTTCCAGCCGCGCCCGAGGATCAAGACCGCTGGCCGGTTCGTCCAGGATTAACACCGGCGGGTCATGCACCAACGTCTTCGCCAGGCAAAGACGCTGTTTCATCCCGCGCGACAAGCCATTGACGAAGTCATTGCGCTTGTACGTCAAATCGAGCAGCTCCAGCACGTCGGTGATCACCGCTTTACGACGAGTGCGCGGAATCCCATAGGCGACGGCGAAAAAATCGAGAAACTCCCAGACCTTCATGCCGTCATAAACGCCGAAGTTGTCGGGCATGTAGCCGACGCTATGCCGCACCTTCATCGGCTCGTTGGCGACCGAATAGCCGTTGACGGTTCCGCCGCCGCGGGTCGCTTTCAACAGCGTCGCCAAGTAGCGAATGCTGGTGCTTTTGCCAGCGCCGTTGGGGCCGATAAACCCGAACATTTCGCCAGCTTCGATTTTCAGATTCAAGCACTCGACGGCGGTGAACGTACCGTAGTCTTTGCCGAAGTCTTTCAGCTCGATCATAGGGGGTCGATCTAGTTGGGTCCGCTTTCAGGTAACAATTCAATGCTGTCGGCGCTATCTTGCAGCACCTTCTCAGGCTCTTGCCCCAAGATGCGGCGCGTGTTGACGTCGCTTTCGGGATCGGGCAGCGGAGCGTATTGCAGATGAGCAAGCACCAGCGTCCGCAAGTCGCGCTGCGGCGCCTCGGGCGTGATCTCGACGCCTGGCACATCTTCGTCGGTCCAGCCGATCAGGCGAACGTCGCCCGAGCGCAGATGCCGTACGTCTTTGGCGACATTCAGCAGCTTGCGTAGGCTCACCTCGGCGTCTTGGCCGATGTTGGGCGAAAAGACTTTCGATTGGCTCCACTCGGGGCAGACGTTCCACGGATCGGTCATCGGCTCGAACCGAATCGTCTTCGATTGCTTGGGCGCAATGTCGCCAATCCAGGCGACCTCCAAAGCTCCATTCGGACTATTGCCGATGCGGCGCATCACCGCCACGTCTTTGATCAATAGCTCGCCTCGATAGACGACTTCCGCCGACTTGCCGTCTTCGCCGGGCTTCCAAGAGAAAACCGGATCTTGCGCCAGCGGCAAAATGTATTCGCTATGCATCCGCCCGGTCGAGTTCGACATTACGCTGAACCCGGTCAACGAAGCGGACAAACCTTCCTGATCGAAGCGGACTTCCGAGGGCGAATCGCCAAAGCGGGTGATCACTCCTTTTCCGGGGCCGTAAGTCAGCGGAAGCGCCAGCGCCGAGCCTTGATCAAACTCCGAGTGATATCGCGTCGACAGCGACGTGTACAACGACGTGTAGCGGGCCATGTGGGCGCGATGGTAGTCGGGCTGGATTTCCAGAATGCCGATCTCGGTCCGATTGCGGGCAAACCCAATATCAAGCTGCGCCAACTTGATCACCGCGAAGGCGCCGACAATCGCAATCACCGGCGCCGCGATCCAGGCCCACTCAACCCGGCCGATCAAACGGAAAAAGGCCCAATTGATCGGCACCAAGAACAGCAGGTAAACCGCCGTCACGCGGAAGATGAACGACGCGTCAGGAATGTCGATCCCCGACGCTTGCACCAAACACTCGCGGGCCGCATTGGCGGCGCCGCTTTCGTCATTCCAGGCGGCGACGCCGGAGTCGGTCGCCGCGAAGCCCGCATGCGGCAGCGCTGCAAACTGCGACGGATCGTTCTTGATCGGTTCCTGCTGAACCAGGCCTTGTTCTCCTTCGGTAGCGTCCGCCGTTTGCTGGCCGTCGTAGCGGTCGTAGCGATTGGCGGCGCTTTCGACGTCACGGCTGAAGAATCGCAGCTGCGAGACCGCCAGCGGATCATTCCGCAACCGACTGTCTTTCCAGCGAGTCGTGACAAATTCGACGTCGGTCACTTCATAGCGACGAGCCGGGCGCCGCAAAATCGCCGCGTTAAAGAAGTTGTCAAAGTTCTTCCACTGTTTCGTAATTCGCGGATCGCGCATCTGGAACGCGGTGACGGTGATTCGCCCACGGCCGACGCGACGCTCGGCGACCAGGTCGCCGGTGTCTTGCACGTAGTAGGCGTCGTCGGCCAGCTTCAGCTTTACCCCGCGGGCCGGCGCGCCGCTCAACTTCAGGTCGTACCGCATTGGTTTGCCGTCGATCCGCTCGTTGAGCACGAACTTCTCATTCCAGGTTTGGAAGCGTTCTGGCTCCAGCTCTTCGGCGCCGTCTGACTCAGCCGGCAGATAATCGGCCAAAAAGCTGAGCCGCAGTCGATCGAGCGAACCAGGACCGCTGATGATCAACTGGCCGCCCCAGTGCAACCAATCAAGCAACGCCTCTTGCTGATAAGTCGTCAGCGTTTGCTGATCGATATCGTCCCAGACGATGACCGCGATGCTGGTCCAGGTCAGCGGGTTCTCGGGCAGCGGCGTGCGGTCGATGATCTTGGGAATGACGACGCGATAGTGGGGCGCCGACTCGTTTTGATCCATGGACGCCGACAACGGTTTGACCGTGTCAAGCGAACCGAGAAATTGGTAGTCGTCCGAGTTGGCGGCCAACACCACCATGTAGAATTGGTGCGCGGGCATCGGCTGCGTCGGCAATACTTCCGACTGAACAACCGCGCCGCCCCCTCGATCTTGCAACCGGCACATGAGCCAACGACTGCTGGAACCGACGCCCCCTTGGTTGACCTCCGGCACATAGTAGGTGACGTCGGACCAACTCTCCTGCCCTTTCGCCAGCGCGATTGGCCTAGTCGCCGAGAAAAAGTAGCTGGTTCCCGGCAGCGGAATCGATCCGCCGGTCTGGTTGGTCGTTTTCGAGTAGAGTTCGCCGCGATAGTCGAATGCGTTCGCTTTGAGACGAATGCTGCCGCTGACCCAGTGCCCCGGCTTGATATAGTTGCCAGGCCCGCGATCGTCGTACGGCAGAGCGCGAAACTCCGGCTGTTCAAAGTCGGCCTTCTTCTGCTCTTCTTCCTGCTTCTTCTTGCGGGCCGCCTCTTCCTCTTCCTTGGTCTTATCTCGCACGCAACCGCTACAACCAGGCAGACTGACGACAAGCGATAGTCCAATCATGATCGCGAGCGTCGTCATCCACGACATGCTCCAGCGAGCGTCAGAGGCGAGCTTGGTAGACTTACGCGAGATAGAAAGCGGCATATTGGGTTCCGCAGGACAAGCGAATCAATTCCAGATAACAGCGGATAAGACGATAAGTTGTTCGCAGCAACAGGTTAACAGTCCGTTGATTTTCTCGACGGACTGCATGATCGCACGGATGCGATCCCAAAATAACGACGTAAGTCCGTTATTTTGCGAGCCGCGAAGAGCTACGCTCTGAGCCTGGCGAGGTTGAAAAATGCCACGATGGCATTTTTCAACAGGCAGTTAAAGTTTAGAGCCGAACCACCGTTGGCGAAAGTGATTGCCCTATTTTTCCGATTTTCCTTCGCCCAGCGGCAAATCGCTCGGCACGTCGACGTCCCGGGGGCGAGCCTGAGCGATCGACACCCCGCGCCATGAATTTTCGGTAAACAAATCGCGAATCGTCCCACTTGGCGGCAGAGCGGCGACTTGTTGCGCCTTGCTCCAGGCAAACAGAACCGGGTGACTCCGGCGATCCTCGTAGGTTGCTGCAAGCGTTTCGCCCGCCTCGGGATCGTATGCGGCGAGCACTTCTCGAATCGCCGCGGGGTCGAGCGTCGGCAAATCGGCCGGCGCCAGCATCCAGGCATCACCCGCCTTGGGCGCAAATTTTTCTTCCAAGCGCCGCAGCCCCGCCCGGACGGAATCAACCATTTCTGGCAAGGGAGAAGAAACGGCCGCCAGCTCGATCGCAGAATCTTGCAAGTGAGCCCGCAGCGCCATGTGATCGGCTCGGACCACGACCACGATCTGATCGACGCCGCCTTCGCGCCAGGCGTCAATCACGCGATCAATGATCGGGCGGCCTTCGTAGGGAAGCAGCAGCTTGTCGCTCCCCATCCGGCGACTGCGCCCCGCCGCCGGGACAATCGCAAAGCTGCGAAACCTAGGCCGGCCCATGCGACAGCTTCAAATCGGCAAGCTCGCGCGTGCGGGCCGCTCCCAAATTGCGGACCGAAATCAACTGAGCGACGATGCTGATGGCGATCTCGGCCACCGTTTGCGAACCGATATCGATCCCCACCGGCGCAAAGACGGCGGCGAGCGAATCGTCGGAGACTCCTTGTTCACGCAAGTCGTCGTAGATCAAACGAATCTTGCGGCGACTACCGATCATACCGACGTAGGCGGCGCCTCGGTCGATCAAGCGAGACAACGCCTCCTCGTCATGATTGTGCCCGCGGGTGACGATCAGGCAAAAAACGCGAGCGTCAATGTCCAGTTGCGGCAAGGTCACGTCTAGCTTGCCGGCAACCCGCTCGATCTCGCCCGGAAATCGATCTGCGGTCAAATACTCGCCGCGATCATCACAAACGACGACGTCAAAGTCGGCGTCTTGCGCCAGCGCTGCGACCGCTTTGCCAACATGGCCGCCGCCGACGATGATCAAGCGGCATCGAGGCGGATAGGGTAGATAGGCGTAACCGTTTTCGATGCGAGGGCGCGGCCTGCAGTCGAGCGGTTCGATCCCGGCGACAATCGTTTGCTCGTCAGCATCCGCTACGATTCGCAAAGCGCCGACCGGCTCGGCCGCGGCGTCAAACAAACGGAGTTCGTGCGATCCGCCGTCGATCCGAATCGCTTCGGTCCCCCCCTGCTCCGCCGTAACGAACAATTGTTCGTAATAGGTGCGAGCCCTCGCGTCATCGCCGACCGGATCCAGCAACACTTTCATCCGCCCGCCGCAGATCAGCCCGTCGTCCCAACCGTAGTCGGAATCGAGTTGAAAGGTGAGCAACTCAGGCGATTGCTGGGAGAGAATCCGCAGCGCCTCGCGGCGGACTTCCGCCTCGACGCAGCCGCCGCCCAGCGTGCCGGCCTGATCGCCATCGGCGAAGACCAACATCGTGGCGCCTGGCTTTTGCGGAGTCGAGCCGCGGGTCTCGACCAGTCGACAAACGACGACGGGCCGCTCACTTTGGATCGCCATCCGAAATTGACGCTGTACATCACGCATGGTCGCTTAGGCCGGCTGCAAAACCTGGATTTCCATCCCCTTCACGATATCGGCTACCCTGCGGCGGTAGTCGTCCATGTGAGGCGCGTCCAAATGGGCTTTCAAGTCTTCGATCGTCTCCCACTTCTCGACGACCGTGACGACGTTCTCACGCAGCGGAATCTGCGGGCTCAGGCCCGAGTCGACATCAATGGTCGGACCATATTCAATGAATCCCTTTTCGGCGTGCACCAAGGGGACCAGATCGTGAAAGGCCGACAAAAATTGGCTTCGCAGGCCCGGCTCCAGCTCGATCGTCGCGATTACGTGAATCATGATTGCCAACTCCGTGTTCGACGTGTACCAGTTCCAGCATCCGGCGGAGCGCGTCATTGCGGCCGCCCTGGTTCTTTCAATTTACCAGATTCGCCGCTACGGAGAATCTCTAGAATTTTTGAGCCGCAGACCGCACTTTGGCGGGCCCCAGGGCGTCAGTTATAGTAGGGATTACCGAACAGCAAACCGTCGCCCGAGGATCGATCACGCTATGCCGCCTGTACGCCTATCGCTGCCGCTGATCGCACTGGTTCTGGCCGCTCAGTGCGTCCTGATCGGTTGCGGCAAGTCACGGCTGACCAAACCAGACGTGGCGGTCACCACGCCTGAGGATGGCGGAGAAGCGGGAAATGGGTTCGAGTCGAACTGGACCGACGCCTATGCCGACGCGGCCCGTCAAACGCCCAGCGTCGCCACAACAACGCCGACTCCGCGCACGACTTCGCCGCCGCGCACCTCTCCGCCGATGAAGACTCGTCCCAGCACGCCAACACCCTCGCCAAAGACGGCAAAGCCGCTGATTGGCAAATCGATCGCGATCGACAAATTGGCGCCGACGCTCGAACCGGTCGTCGTGCGAGTTTCGATGACCAAACGAAATGGGGAAGTCGTGCAAGGCGCCGGCGTCGTCGTCCGATCGTCCGGCGTGGTTCTGACGGCAGCCAGCTTGCTGGAAGACGCCATCGCCGGCGAAGTCGAGTTCTGCAACCGGCAAAAGACGCGGGTCTTGGGGCACTTCGACGACACGCGCTCGCAGGCGGATGAAATTGCCCCGATCGCTATCGATACGCATGGATACGAACTAGAAGCGGTCACCGTCGACTCGACGCTGGCGCATCGACGCACGCCAGCGCAGCAAGGGAACTCGTTTCTGTGCTTTGACGCCCGCGGATTTCCTTTTTCTCCGCAGCGCGTCGTCGCCCAAGCGGTCACCTCCAAGCCGCGGAGTCTCGCCAAATACTATGGCGTGTCGGAGAAGTATGACGAAATCTCGACCAACGCCGACGCCGACCTGACCCAACCAGGCAGTCCCTGGTTCGATAGCGAGGGACGTCTGATCGCGATGACGATCGACTCTCCGAGAGGCCGAAACCTAATCGGCGTCGCCATCAAAGAGATTGGGACAAAAATCAATGCGCTACAACCCAACAGCGCCACCAAATACACCGGCACGCCGGGCACGACTCCCCCGGCACAAGAGACGCGCCCCGCGTCGCCGTCGATCTCGGCCGACTTGCCGACCGAGACGATCGCGCGGCCGACGACCGCCATTCAGGGTTCAACCGTTTCGATCAGTCGCCGGGGGCTGCCGGCGGTTAAGGTTGATTCGTACAAGCCAATTGATACTCAGCAGCGGTTTCTCCATTTCACAATGTCGAGAAACGGAAAATGGGCCGCGGCGATCTATAACGACGGCAAAATCTACGTCTACGATCTGCAAGGCAAGAAGGTTGCGGCGGTAATTTCAGCGACCCAGGGCAATTATCTCGACTGTGCGTTTTACGGCTACGACGACAAGCTGATGACGCTGCGTCCTCGCCAGGGCGCCGGCGATCGACCGCTCGCCTGTTGGGATCTCAAAAAACTGCAGATGCTGGGCAACTGGAGCGTCGATGTCGACGCGCAAAAGGTTGTCGTCGCCTACAACGATCAGTTCGTCGCGGTCGCTGACGCCCGCGGTTCGGCCATGACGCTGCGGTTCCGAAACTCGTCCATGTCCACTTACGAAAAGTCGCCGGTCGTCGCGAGCGCCGATCCTGGCGCCGAGCTGACCGTCCTGGCGACTGCCCCCAGTAGCCGATATCTGGTCCTCGGCTTCGCCGACGGCAAGGTCAGCATCCTCGGAGTGATCGGCGATCGGATCCGCAAGCTGACCGACTTTCAGCCCCACCCGGACGCTGAGGTTCGCGATATCGCATTTTCGGCCAACGGCGCCAAGATGGCGACTTGCAGCGATGACGGCAGCGTCCGCTTTTGGGAAAAATGGCAAGCCGATTTTCGCTCCAACCCGATCAACCTGAAAGAAGACGGCAAGACGATTCACAGCATCACGATTGGCTATCGCGAACGCTTAGCGATTGGAGCCTCGACCGCTTCCGGCGCCATCCTCTGGGATACCGAATCCAAGAGCGTGCTCGATCGATTTGATTCCAGCCCACCGGCAATTCAAGTGGAGTTAAGCGAGGCGGCCAACAAGCTTGCGATCATCTCCGCCGACGGGTCGTTCAAGATCTGGCCAATCAAGGGGCCGGGCAGCTAAGCGGGGCTTGCGGATTTCGCGTTGTCGCGAGATTGCTGTTAAGATGACGCCTTCGTCGATCACCCCCGTCAGTCTAGCCCCCGCATGCCATGACGAGCCGTCTCTTCTATTGGTCGCTAACGTCCGCCTTAGCTGGTTTCCTGTTCGGTTTTGATACCGTCGTCATCTCCGGCGCCGAACAAACGATTGAAAAGCTGTGGGAACTCGACAAGCTGACGCATGGTCTGGCGATGAGCGCCGCCCTCTGGGGCACGGTGCTTGGTTCGCTGATCGGCGGTTGGCCGACCGATGCCTGGGGACGCCGTAAAACGCTTCTCTCGATCGGCGCCCTCTATTTTATTTCGGCGGTCTGGTCCGCCCTGGCGACCGACGTTTATTCGTTCATGATCGCCCGGTTTATCGGTGGGTTGGGAGTCGGCATCTCGACGGTGGCGGCGCCGCTCTACATCTCTGAAATTTCTCCGCCGGAGCGACGCGGCCGCTTGGCGGCGATGTTCCAGTTCAATATCGTCTTTGGCATTTTGATCGCCTATGCGTCGAACGCGCTGCTGGCCGGCATCGGCGATACCGCCTGGCGATGGATGCTGGGCGTAGAAGCGATCCCGGCGGTTATCTATACGCTGATGTGCTTTACCCTGCCCGAGAGCCCGCGGTGGTTGATCGCCAAGCGGGAAGATCGCGAGGCCGGTCTGCAGGTCTTGCGGCAGATATCTCCCGAGCGGAGCGAAGCGGAGATTGATACGCTGGGGGACGAGATTGCCGCAGCCGCCAACGAAGAGAAAAAGTCGCTGCATGGATTTTGGTCGACTCGCATGATGACGCCGATCATGCTGGCGTTTCTGGTCGCCTTCTTCAATCAGATGTCCGGCATCAACGCGATCCTCTACTTCGCCCCACGGATCTTCAAGGCGGCCGGACAAACGAGCGAAGGCGCGTTGCAAACCTCGATTGGCATTGGCGTGATCAACCTGATCTTTACCTTTGTCGGGCTCTGGCTGATCGATCGACTCGGCCGCAAGACGCTGCTGCTGATTGGTTCGTTTGGCTATATCGCGTCGCTACTGATCTGCAGTTGGGCGTCGAGCATGGCGCCGCCGGTGCCGACTGAACCTCCGGCAGATGCCGTCGCCGAGGTCGTCGCCGAGGTCGTAAGACTGGACGAAAGCGAAGCCGCGGTGAACGAACTGACCGACTCCCAACAGCGAGGAGTCTTCTTGCTGGCGGTGGGGCTCTACCTGTTCATCGCCGCGCACGCCGTTGGCCAGGGCGCTGTCATCTGGGTGTTGATCTCCGAGATCTTTCCGAATCGTTACCGCGCGATGGGACAGTCGCTCGGCAGTTTTACGCACTGGATCTTCGCCGCGCTGATCACGCTCTTCTTCCCCTTCTTCGCCGCCCACGCCGGCATGATGATCATCTTCCTCTTCTTCTGCGTCATGATGGTGCTGCAGTTATTGTGGGTCGTGACGATGGTTCCCGAGACGAAGGGGGTGCCGCTGGAAGAGATGGAACGGAAGTTGGGGGTCACGCCGTAGATGGTTGGGGAAGAAAATCCTTACGATTCGCCGCGCGAAGCCAGCCAGGCGCAGGCAGCCTCTCCCTATGATTTTTGTGGCCCAGGAATCTTGAGCTGGGCAGGATTCGTGACCTTCTTGGTCGGGATCGCCGCCGAACTCCTGCCGATACACTCTGCCGCAAAGGACTGCTAGGCCTGCTCGCGCTACTTTTCGATCCCACCGCCCGGGCATAAAAACGGAACAGGTTATGCCCCTGAACCCCGCAAACGAGTTGCGAGGGATCAGTGAACGCAACTCTTGCCGCGTCCGTCTTAGACGTATTCCTGAAACGTCGGCTTGATGACCATCTCCGCCACATGAGCCCGCGGCGGCAGATTGCAGATCGCCAGGACCACTTCCTTGAAATCTTCGGGTTGTAGCATGCGGCCGCGATGCTCTTCGGTCACCGGCTTGGGACGTTGCAGCAGTAGCGGCGTGTCGACTTCGCCCGGGTAGACGTTGGTGATGCGGACGCCGTTTTTGTTTTCTTCGTTACCGGCGGCGGTGCCGAGGGCCGTCATCGCGAACTTCGACGCGGCGTAAGCGATTCCGCCCAGCGCGATCGCTCGTTTGCCAGCGATCGACGAGACGTTGATGATCAGGCCATCTTTCCGCTCGCGCATTTGCGGCAAGACGGCGTACATCAAGTTGTAGGCGCCGGTCGTGTTGATCTGCATGACCCGGTCCCAGTCTTCCGGCGTCATCGATTCCATCGAGCGATTCTTGATGTTCACGCCGGCCGCGTTGACCAGGATATCGACTTTGCCCAGGGTTTGCGTCGCCCACTGGACCAGGTCCAAGACGCTTTTACGGTCCGAAACGTCGACGCTGTGGCAATGAATCTCGGCCTTGGAAGTTTCTGAGGCCTGCTCGAGCACGTCAAACCGGCGACCGGCGATACCGACCTTCGCCCCGGCTTCGGCCAATGCCTGGGCGATCGCCAGGCCAATTCCGGTCCCGCCGCCAACGACCAACGCCGATTTATCCGCCAGACTCATCGCATCTCCTTTGGGCTGTTCAATCAAAAACTGGGTCGAATTTTCGGTTCCTTGCGGATCCAGAGAGTCGATAGCTTACCAACTACGCGAACTTCCTGCCGCCGTCTGCGCTCTGGAAAGGAAGAGAATTGACCGCCAGTCGAGTTGGTTTCCGGCTAGGGCGTGCAGATTTTTTCCAAGTTCGTCCGATTTGCCCCCACTGGCGGCGGTAGACGCCCTGTACCCAACTCGCGCTGAAACGCTTAAAATCGGGGTTTGTTTTTTCCTTTCCGCTCGCCCCTAGGGGAAATGCTCGCATGAACGCCTCGGTTTCCGACGCTGTCCAACGCGTTTACAACTTCTCGGCCGGTCCCGCTGTGTTACCGCTAGCGGTGCTGCAGCAAGTCCAACGCGACCTGATTGCCCTGCCGGGCGTCGGCAGTTCGATCCTGGAAATCAGCCATCGCAGCCCGACGTTCGTCGACATCGCCGCCGAAGCCAAGGCCCGCATCACCGACCTGCTGAGCATCCCCGACACGCATGACGTTCTCTTCCTGCAGGGGGGATCGCGTCTGCAATTCTCGATGGTTCCGATGAACCTGCTCGAAGAAGGAAAAGCGGCTGACTACGTGCTGACCGGCTCGTGGGGCAAGAATGCCAAGAAAGAAGCGGTCAAAGAAGGCAAGGTCCAAATCGCGTGGGATGGCGCCGATTGCAGCTACAATCGCCTGCCGAAGCAAAGTGAGTTGAAGCTCGACCCGGGCGCCTCGTTTGTCCACATGACCTCCAACGAAACGATCGAAGGGGTCCAGTTCCTCGACGAGATCGAAACGGGCGACGTGCCGGTCGTCGTCGACTGCTCGTCCGATATCTTCTGCCGCCCGCTGCCGGTCGATAAGTACGGCGTGATCTACGCGTGTGCTCAAAAGAACGCAGGCCCGGCCGGCGTGACGATGGTCATCATCCGCAAAGACCTGCTGGCCCGCGGCAACGCCGAACTGCCCGGCTATCTGCTGTACCGCAACCATGCCGAAGCCGACTCGATGTGGAACACCCCGCCTACCTTCGCGATTTACGTGATGGGCCTGGTCGCCAAATGGCTGCAAGAAGAGATCGGCGGCCTGGCGGCGATGGAAAAACTGAACCGCGAGAAATCGTCGCTGCTGTACGACGTGATCGACAACAACGCCGAGTTCTATGCCGGCCATGCCGAGCAAGAAAGCCGTTCGCTGATGAACGTCACTTTCCGTCTGCCCAACGCCGATGTCGAAAAGAAGTTCTTCAAGTCGGCCGAAGAACTGCACCTGACCAACTTGAAGGGGCATCGCAGCGTCGGCGGCGTTCGCGCCTCGGTCTACAACGCGATGCCGATCGATGGCGTTCGCCGCTTGGCCGATTTCATGCAACAGTTCGCCGACGAGAACAAGTAGTCGCGACTCCCCTACCCTCTGACTTTGCACCCCTCAGCTACCGAAGGCTTCGCACATGCCCAAAATCCTGGTTCTCGATGAATTGTCGCCTCAAGGCTTGGCGCTGCTCGACGCAGCGGAAGGCTTCGAGTACGAAGTCCGCCTTAAGCTCGCCGGAGAAGAACTCCGCAAGTCGCTGGCCGAATTTGACGGCGCCATCTGTCGTAGCGGGGTAAAGATCACGGCCGAGTCGCTGGAGGGGAACACCCGACTGCGGTGCATCGCCCGGGCTGGCGTCGGCACCGACAACATCGATAAAGACGCGGCGACCCGCTTGGGGACCGTCGTGATGAACACGCCGACCGGCAACACGGTCAGCACCGCCGAGCACGCCTTCTGCCTGATGATGGCCCTATCGCGCAACGTCGCGTCGGCCAATCAAAGCCTGGTCGAAGGTCGCTGGGATCGCAAAAAGTACATGGGCGCCCAGTTGGCCGATAAAACGGTCGGCATCGTCGGTCTGGGCCGCATCGGGCAAGAGTTCGCCAAGCGGGCTCTCGCCTTTGAAATGCGGGTCATCGGCTTCGATCCGTTCATCAGTTCGGAACGTGCCGCCGAACTGGGCATCGAGCTCTACTCGTCGGTCAAAGAGATGCTGCCGTTGGTCGATTACCTGACCGTGCACACCCCGCTGACGCCGGAAACGAAGGGCCTGATCGATCAGGAAGCGCTCGAAATCATCAAGCCGGGCGCTCGCTTGATCAACTGCGCTCGTGGCGGCATCTATGACGAAGCGGCCCTGGTCAAAGGCCTGAAGAGCGGCAAGCTCGGCGGGATCGCCCTGGACGTATATGCCGAAGAGCCCTGCACCGACAGCCCGCTGTTTGGCATGGAAAACGTCGTCTGCACGCCTCACTTGGGCGCAAGCACCGAAGAAGCCCAAACCCAAGTCGCCGTCGAAGCGGTCCAGTTGGTGACCAACCATCTGAAGTCGGGCGAAATCCGCCACGCCGTCAACGTCGCGCCGATCGATCCGAAGACGCTCGAATCGATGCGTGGTTACCTGGACGTCGCCTATCGCATCGGTTTGCTCGCCGGGCAACTGCACGACGGCAAGCTGAAGTCGTGCAAGCTGAACTACCGCGGCGAAGTCGCTGGCAAAGACGCCAAGCTGCTGACAGCTTCGTTCTGTGCCGGTCTGCTCGAAAAGGCGATGGACGAAGGTGGCGCCAACATCATCAACTCGCAGATGCTGCTGGCCGAACGGGGCGTTACGATCTCCAGCGAAAGCAGCACCGAGATGGGCAGCTTCTCCAGCTCGATCACCGCGACGCTCGAAGAAGATGGCCGCACGTCGCAGATCGGCGGTACGCTGTTCGGCAACGACATGCCGCGGTTGATCTTGATCGACGGGCAACGTCTCGAGGCCTACCTCGACGGCACCCTCTTCCTGTTCACCCACAATGACGTCCCCGGCATCATCGGTCGCGTCGGTACCATCTTCGGCAGCAACAGCGTTAACATCGCCCAAATGGCGGTCGGACGCTGCACCGCTGGGGGCAATGCGGTCGGCGTGCTGAACCTGGACGGCGTCCCGCCGCAAGCGGCCGTCGACGAAGTGCTGCAAAACCCCGACATCGTCTCGGCCCGGGTTGTCGAACTGCCCGCCGCCGGCGAACTGCCGACCTGGTTGCGCTAGAACCGGTTGGCGAAAAACGATTCTTCACTACCCCGAGGCGCAAGCCGAGGGAATGTGGACGCAAGCGCAACACTCGGATTGCGCTTGCGAAACGCCCGACTCTCCCACCCTTGTCACGCCTGGCGCAAACCCCTTCCAGAGACTTGCGCGTCCATTCCCTCGGCTCGCGTCTCGGGATAGTGTTTAGTGGTCGGCGGCCGCGTGGTAAACTCATGCGAAACTGACATTTCGTAGGAGGGACACCACCGATGGCGACGCAACTCACCTGGCACGGACATGGCGCCTGGCTGATCGATACCGGCAGCCACAAGATCGTGCTCGATCCATTCTTTGACGAGAACCCAGCCGCCGTCATCAAGTCGGACGAAGTCGAAGCCGACGTGATTCTGCTGTCGCACGGCCACTTCGACCATGTCGGCATTCGCGCCGACGGCAAGTTTGACGTTGTCGAGATCGCCAAGCGAACCGGTGCCCAGGTCGTCACCATTCTCGAAATGGCGCAGTGGATCGGCGGCCAGGGAGTCGAGAACGCCGTCGGCATGAACATCGGCGGCACCTTCCAGTCGACGGCTGGCCCAGTCCGGATGACGCAGGCCGTGCACAGCTCTTCGCTGCCGGACGGAACCTACGGCGGCTCGCCGGTTGGGTTTATCCTGGAAGTCCCCGAAGGCTTGATCTACTTCGCCTGCGATACCGATCTGTTCAGCGACATGAAGCTGATCGGCGCCAAAGGCATCTTGCTGGCGGTCGTCCCGATCGGCGATCACTTCACGATGGGCGTCGACGACGCCGTCGAAGCGGTCAAATTGATCGCTCCCAAACAAGTCGCCCCCGCCCATTACGACACCTGGCCCCCAATCGCCCAAGACGCCGCCGCATGGGCCGAAAAGGTGAAAAGCGAAACCAGCGCCACGCCGCACGTGATCAAGCCGGGCGAAACGATCACGCTGGGCTAGTATGCAATGACCAGCAGACGTGGCAACGGCACCCAGGCAAAGGTTACTTGCCCGGCGTCGCGTGCTGATTAATCCGCAGCTTCTTCAAGATCTCGTCCTTCAAATCCTGGATCACCGACTTGCGGTCGGTCTTGTCCAAAATTTTGTGCACGACCGACTTGGGTCCTTCGCTTCCCCACGAGGCGCCATGCTCGAAGTAGAACTTGGCCGCCTGACCGACGACGTACGAGCCGTAGCCGGCCGCGGCGCCTTGCGGCAACACGGTCAGCACCGAACCCCAGCCAAGCGTCACCGCCTTCAGGCTCCACATGATTGCGTGGGTCGTCAGTTCGCCCAGCGTGACCCAGCCGGCCGCTTGGATGATCGATTTGACCAGCTTTTCGGCATTGGCCCAGGTCATCTCGATGCCGTAGATGTGGGCCAGGTGCCAGACCATCGCCACGTCGACTGCGCCGCCGCCGATCACGTCGGCGACCGGCGCCGGGTTAAAGGCGACGGTCGTCGCTTTGACCACCGCGTACCCCCAGATGTGTTGATTCGCCCGATCGTTGCGGATCTTTAGTTTCAGCGATGCAATCCGGTCCGACTTGTCGGCTGAGTACATCGCCGCGTTCAGCGCCAGCAGGGCCAAGCCGTCCTGCTCCAGCACTTCCAGCATCTTCAGCTGTAGCGCTTCGATGTTTGGTTTTGGTTTCCGCCATTGGCTGGTGGTGGAGCCATCCGCCTTTTCGACCACGTATTCGACTTCACGCGGATCGGCCGAGGTCTCGACGATGTTCTCAGGCTGGACAATTCCTTCCAGACGCTGCGACAGAACCTCGTGCAAACGCTTCCGCTGATCAGGCGAGTAGAGATCGACCTTGTTCAGCACCAACACGATCGGCTTGTTGACCGAAGCGAGACTGACCAGCGCCGAGAACTCGGTCTCGTTCAGGTCGGAATCGGTCACGAACAGCAGCATGTCGCTGCGCCGCGCCGCCTCTTGCGCCATTTCGCCGCGGTGGGCGCCGCCGACTTCGTTGATCCCCGGCGTGTCGATCAGCACCACTTCGCTGGTTCCCAGGCCTGGGATGCGATAGCCGCAGCCGTCCCACGCCACATGCCAGATCTCGCGGGTCCAACCTCCCTGGACGTCGACTTCGGTCACCGCTTGCCCAACCAGCGCGTTGATCAAGGCCGACTTGCCGGTGCTGATTTCGCCAAAGACGACGATCTCGACCCGGCCGGTGGTCAGCTTCGACTCCATCTCTTGCATCTGCCGCAGATCGCGGCGAAGCAAGTCTTTCTCTTGGTCGGAGCAGCCCCGGAAACGATCAAGCGTCTTCTTAACCGACGCAAGCGCATCGAGATACCGCTCGTCATCGACGTGCTCGTGCGATTCGGTCGTTTCGGGCGTACTGTCAGTCGACATATTGATTGCGGGCCTGTTGCACCAGTTGGCGCAGGTAGCTGAGTTGCGTCACGCGGTTCCACTCGCGCTGGGCCAAGCCGACGAGTCCCCCCTCCGGTTCGCGCATCTCGTTTTTGAAGTATTCCATAAAGACGTTGCCGATCCAGCGGGTGATCAAGGCCATGACCACCAAGTGTAACGCAGCGCCCGCCAGGTAACCCGCCCCGGGAACCGTTTTCAGCAGCGACGCGACCGCCGGGACGGCGATGTTGACCCCCAGAATGCCGAGCAGGTTTTTGCCCAACTGTCCCAGCAGTTGGACCGCCACATCGATATCGACGTCTTGTTTGTAAACCTTGGCCAAGTCGACCACCATCTTGGTGGAAATCGCCACGCCGGCCGCGATATCGACAAACGGCAGCGGGCTGAGCGCGGCCGAAGCTCCGCCGACGCCCCACATGTATTTGGTGATGATCTGGTTCGCCCGGCGATCGAGGGCTTGCTCCACTTTCAACCGCGCCTGATCGACCAACCCTCGCGACTGCAGCAGCAAATTGGCGAGCAGCAGATCGCTGCCATCCTTTTTGACCACCTGCATCATCCGATTGGCGAGCGGCTCGATTGAAACCGGCACCGTCACTTCTTCCGACACTTCACTGCCGTCAACGGCAATCCGCACCCGCTGGCGATTGGTGACCCGGGCCCGGACCGAGACGATGTCTTCGCGGCGAACGAACTCTTCGGCCTGTTTGGAGATCTGCTGCAGTAGCTTGGCCCGGTCACTGTCGTTGTAGAGGTCTTCTTTGTTGAAGCAGATGATGACCCGCTTTTCCATCTGGCCCAGCAATTCGAGCAGACGGAACTCCGAATCGCGAAGCGGGCCATCGACCACCAGCAATACGATGTCGGCCGTCTTGGCGGCGTCGGCGGCGATCAACTGCCGGGTTTCGCCATCGACCTCGCCCAGGCCCGGCGTATCGACCAGGATCACCTGGTTATCGCCCGCCCAGGGGATTTCGTTGCGGGTGACGGTGGTGCCGCCGGCGATCTCGCTGGCAAAGGCGTTGCGCCCGGCCAAGGCGTTCAGCAGCGACGACTTGCCGCTGCTGATGGTGCCAAAGGCGACGATTTCGAGCCGCTGATTGTCGAGCTTGATCTCTAGCTTTTCGCGCAGCGGGGCGAGTTGTTCGGCCAGGTCATCTTCGCCAGCCTCGGACTGAAAGTCGTCGATCGAGGCGAGATTTTCACTTAATTCGGTTCGCCGCTGTTCGGCCGACAGTCGGCTAGGATTCTTCTGGCGGCGTTCTTTTCGCTGCGACTTCAGCCGCTTGGCCCGGACCAGTCGGTAGAGCACCCAACTGGCGGCGCCGATGATCAGGGCCGCTCCGCCGATTACGCTGACCAGGTAGGCGACTTGGGCCACGCCCCCCAATTCGGCCGCTTCGCGATAGTAAGACGCGATCAACGACGGCAAATAGATCAGACCGCCGCCGATTATCACCACGGTGACGATGATCCAGAACGAGTTGGGAAGGGGGAATCGCTTCATGGGAGGGCCGCATTTGCGATATGCGGGAAACAGCGGAATTACGTCAATTTACGCCACACCGCCGAGTAGTTCGTCCGTAACGGGGCAATTTTGCCCGAATGTTGGGAAATTCACCAAAAATCGGCAAGGTCGGTTGATAGCCTTATCCTTACAATCGGCCCTCGATTAGCAAGCGTGTGCCATTAGTGCACGCTTTTGGTAGAATAAGCAGTCTTCGCCACTTGTTTCCCGCCGCTGGAGCGTCTTACGCCATGCCTCGCATCTTGTCTGCGCTGATCATCGCGTTTTGCTGTGCGCCGCTCCAGGCCGACTGGCCCCTGTTTCGGGGTGATCCGGTCGCCAGCGGAGTCGCCGCCAAACCGCTTCCCGGCGACCTGTCGCTGCTCTGGAAGTACACGGTCGAAAAAGGCGCCTTCGAGGGAACCCCGGCGGTGGTCGACGATGTCGTTTATATCGGCGACCTGGACGGAGCGGTTTACGCCCTTTCGCTGACCGACGGTAAAGAGCTGTGGAAGAAGGTGATCGAAGATACCGGCTTCTACGGCAGCCCCGCCTATCGCGATGGCAAGGTTTACCTGGGCGATATGGACGGCCTGCTTTATTGCCTGGACGCCAAGACCGGCGACATCCTGTGGAAGTACGAAACCGGCGCCGAGATCAACGGCAGCGTCAACTTTTATCAAGACAAACTGCTGATCGGCTCGCAAGACGCTACGCTCTACTGCCTGACCGCGGCCGACGGCAAGTTGGTCTGGAAGTACGAGATCGCTGATCAAATCCGCTGCATGCCGACGATTGTCGAGAACCGCGGTTTTGTCGCCGGCTGCGACGCCAAGCTGCACATCATTGATCTCGACAAGGGAACGAGCGCAACCGACGTGGAGATCGACGCTCCCACCGGCAGCACCCCGGCGGTGCATGGCGACCTGGTCGTCTTCGGCACCGAAGGGGGCACAGTCTATGGCATCGACTGGAAACAAGCGAAGGTCCGCTGGACCTACGAAGACGAGCGGGGACGTCAGGCGTTTCGCGCCAGCGCCGCCGTCACCGACAACCAAGCGATCATTGGCGGCCGCAACAAACGGGTCGCCGCGATCGACATTACCAATGGCAAGCAGCTCTGGACGTTTCCTTCCCGCGGCCGAATCGACAGCTCGCCGGTCATCGCCGGCGATAAAGTCTACTTCGGCTCCAGCGACGGCAAAGTCTACGGACTGAACGTCAGCGATGGCGCCGAAGTCTGGAGCTACGAAGCAGGGGGCGGCTTTACCGGCGGCCCTGCGATCAGCGATGACAAACTGTTGATCGCCAGCGACGATGGCGTCGTTTACTGCTTCGGCCAAAAAACAAAACCGTAAGAACACATCGCGCGGCAACTTTGCACGACTAACCTGCAGGAGTTTCATGGCCACCGATTCAGTCAAAACCGAGGTCGGCAGCTACTTCATCTCGAACTATCCTCCTTTCTCCCAATGGAGCGAGGATGCGATTCCCGATTTGAAGCAAGCCCTCGCCAGCGAGCCTCGCCCTGGCGTACCGCTGGGTCTCTATCTGCACGTCCCGTTCTGCCGCAAACGCTGCAAGTTCTGCTACTTCCGCGTCTACACCGACAAGAATGCGTCTGAGGTCGAAACCTACGTCTCGGCGCTGGTTGACGAAATCCAATTGGTCAGCCAGCAGGCCGCGATGGGCGGACGGCCGTTCCGCTTCGTCTACTTCGGCGGCGGCACTCCTTCGTTCCTCAGCCCCAAACAGCTGCAACGTTTGGAGAATCGTCTCCGCGAGAGCATCAGCTGGGACCAGGCCGAAGAGGTCACCTTTGAGTGCGAACCTGGCACGCTGAGCGAGACCAAGGTCAAGACGCTCCGCGATATGGGCGTCACCCGGTTGAGCCTGGGGATCGAGAACTTCTCGGACAAGATCCTGGAAGACAACGGCCGCGCTCACCTGACCAAAGAAGTCTACAAAGCGTGGGAGTGGATCGAAGCGGCCCAGTTCCCCAACGTCAACATCGACCTGATCGCCGGCATGGTGGGCGAAACGTGGGACACTTGGAAGGACAGCGTCGCCAAGACGCTTGAGCTGTCGCCCGAGAGCGTCACCATCTATCAGATGGAACTGCCGTTCAACACCGTCTACTCGCAAGACATCCTGGGCAACAAAATCGAGACGCCGGTCGCCGACTGGCCGCAGAAGCGCGAGTGGGTCAGTTACGCCTTCGACGAACTGGCGAAGGCTGGCTACTCGCAGTCGAGCGCCTACACGATGATCAAAGACCCCACCAAGGTCAGCTTCAGCTACCGCGACAACCTGTTCGGCGGCGCCGACCTGTTGGCGACCGGGGTGGCCAGCTTCGGTCACATCTCCGGCGTTCACTATCAGAACAAGACCGAGTGGGCCGACTACACGACCGACCTGCTCGAAAAGAAACAGCTGCCGCTGAAGCGGGCCTATCGTCCGACGCCAGAGCAGCTGCTAATCCGCGAGACGATCTTGCTGCTGAAGCGCGGTTATCTGGACGTCGATTACTTCCAGAACAAGTTTGGCGTCAACATCCTCGACAAGTGGAAGCCGATCTGGGACGAATACGTCGAGACCGGCATGGCCAAGATCGACGGCGACCGGATCGAGCTGACTCGCGACGGATTGCTGCGGGCTGACGGCCTGTTGCCGCCGTTCTTTGAAGAGAAGCACCAGGGAGTTCGCTATACATGAGCGACGACTCTCTTCTCTTCATGATGGGGAAGTTTGAGGCCAAGTTTCCGACCGATCGCCAGTACGCCAAAAACCATACCTGGGCCCAGCCGACAGAAAACGGTTACCGCTTCGGCTTTACCGCCTACGCGGTGCGGCTACTACAAGACGTTTACTTTTTAGAGTGGAACGTTGACGCCCCCAGTCCAGTACGGGAAAGCCAGGAGATCGGCTTTATCGAAAGCAGCAAGGCCGAAAGCGACCTGTACGCTCCACTGGCCGGACAACTGACGACGCTCAACCCGGCGCTGTTAAACGACCCGTCGCAGATTAACCTAGATATGTATGGCGCCGGCTGGCTGTACGAGATTGACGGCCCCGGCGACCAGCTGATGTCGCCCCAAGAATACCTGACCCACCTGGAAGCGGTCTGGGAAGTGACGCAGCGCACCATCAAAGGCCAACTCAACGAGTAACCCCATGGCGAAAAAACTGACCGTCGTCCTCAGCCAAGGACAAAGCCAGAATCCGGCCAAACGGAACCTCGAAGAGGAAATCGTCGCCCGGCTGCTGTTTCATCCTGGCGTCGAAGTCACCATCATCCCGCACCTGTACGACCTGAAGTCGGACGGACCCGGCATGCTCTGCCTGGAAGGGATCAGCGGACACATGGTGATCCTGTCGTGGATGTTCGAGCGGGCCGCCCGCTGGACGCTCGATCGCAACAACATTCATGGCAAAGTCGGCACGTCGCTTTTGACCTACGAAGCGGACGAGGACGAACTGGACGAGCTCGAAGATGACGACGCGCCCGACGAAAAAGAGCGCGTCGTCGATTCGCGTCCCGCTTCTAACCGCTACATCTATTGCCTAGACCTGCGGGTCACCGACAAGGTCGACGAGTACGTCGCCGAGATCGAGCGGATCGCCGCCGAACTGACGCCGCAAGTGGTGCAGTTGGGGGGGCTCTCGCTCGATCCGCCCAAGACGAACGTCGTAACGCCGGAGCAACAACAGCGTCACGACCAACCGACCAACGACACCTACGTTGGCGCCCCTGCCGCAGCGCCGCATGAGCCGATCCGCATTCAAGAGACGAGCGGCCGTCGCTGGTACCCGGTGATCGACTACAGCCGCTGCACCAACTGCATGGAGTGCATCGACTTCTGCCTGTTCGGCGTTTATGGGGTCGACGGGATCGATACGATCCTGGTCGAGCAGCCCGACAACTGCCGCAAAGGTTGCCCCGCGTGCAGCCGCGTTTGTCCCGAAAACGCCATCATCTTCCCGCAGCATAAAACGCCAACGATCGCCGGCAGCGACCTGGTCGCCGATGGCGGTCTGAAGATCGACCTCTCGCAGCTCTTCGGCAAACCGGCCGAAGACCCCAACGCCGTCGACACCGCCGTCCGCGAGCGGGACGAGCAACTTATGCTCGCCGGCCGCGACGCCGTCGGTTCGTCCGTAGGCGTTCCCAAACGCCAGGCCGACAAACCGGCCGAAGCCCGGGATGAGCTAGACGACCTGATCGACGCCGTCGACGAGCTAGACATCTAGATTCCCTGGCGCCATGCCCTTACGGCGTCTTCGACGGATGAGCATGTCTTCAATGCGGCAACCAGTCAGCATCGCGTGTGCGGTTTCTTCAACAGGTTCTCGCCACTCTGCAGCGGCTCGATTAAGCGGGCCTGCTCTTCGATCACGCACGCCTCGCTGGTGAGTCCCCCTTCCGCTTTCGTTGCGGTCTCCGCCAGGTCGTCGGTCGGCGACGTGGTGTTTGAGGGAAGCCAAGATTGCCGCCCTTCCACGGCGGCCTTCGTTGCCGCATTCTGACGGAAGGCGAACTTCGCTGCGGCGCCGGCTAGTCTTCTTTTCTTGTAGCGTGGGTGAAACCAACGCAACACGCACTACTACCACCAACCAACGCATTCGCTTGTGCAACCCACGAAATGCGTTCGGCAATGAAGGTGGGTTGCGCAAGCGAATCACGTGTTTCGAAGTAGCAAAGGCCCGTGCGCTTGCTCCACCACCCTACGCAAAACAGCCGGAACACACCTCGCGAAGATGCCCCGATAATTTTCTCCGCGCAAATTCCGCGACAGATTCTCTTCGCCCAGCTACTATCTAAACAGTAGGGCAAGGCGTCACACCCCAGCAGAGAGAAAAACCCCATGCGAAGCAAACTGTCTAGCGGTACGCGCCCATCGAATCTGGAAGCGCTCGAGCAGCGTGAATTGTTTGCGATCGATACGCTCTCGATCGCCCCGATCGACGATGCGACCCTTCCTCCGCCGGCGCCAGTTCCGACCGCGCTGATTGACGAAGTCCGCTCGATCGACGGCGCCGGCAACAATGTCGAGAACCCCGAGTATGGCAGCGTCGGCGAAAATTTCGTCCGCGTCGCCGCGGCCGATTATGGCGACGGCATCTCTTCACTAGCAGGTGAAGATCGCCCCAGCGCTCGCGAGATCAGCAATGCGTTGGCCGCCCAAGATCCCGACTCGGTCGGCAACGAGCGCCAACTTTCCGCCTTCATTTATGTCTGGGGCCAGTTCCTCGATCATGATATTGACTTGACCGAAGGGGGAGACGCCGAGGCGGTCGGCATCGCCGTTCCGACCGGCGATCCTTACTTTGATCCGGACGCCAGCGGCGACGATGTGATCTCGTTCTTCCGTTCGCTGTTTGACCCAGCGACCGGCGACAGCGTCGACAATCCGCGGGAGCAATTCAACTCGATCACCGCCTTCATCGACGGCTCGCAGGTTTATGGCTCGACGCAGGAAGTCGCCGATAGCCTGCGCAGCTTCGAGGGAGGCAAGTTATTGACCAGCGACGGCGACTTGCTGCCGATCGACGACCAAGGATTCTTTGCGGCCGGCGACATCCGGGCCAACGAGAACATCGAGTTAACCGCGCTGCAAACGTTGTTCGTGCGCGAGCACAACTTCTGGGCCGAGCGAATCGGGGCCGAGAATCCTGCGTTGTCCGACGAAGAGATCTACCAGCAGGCTCGCTCGATCGTGATCGCTGAGATCCAGTCGATCACGTTTAACGAGTTCCTCCCTGCCCTGCTCGGCGAAGGCGTGTTGCCTGACTACGCGGGCTACGATTCGACAATCAATCCGCAGATCAGCAACGAGTTTGCCACGGCCGGCTACCGGATGGGGCATAGTCTACTCAACGACGATATCGAGTTCTTCGGCAACGACGGCCGCGCAGTTGCGGACGAGGTGACCCTCGCCGAGGCGTTCTTCAATCCGGCGCTCGTGCAACAGCATGGCATCGACTCGCTGCTGAAATACGCCGCCTCGTCGCAGTCACAGGAAGTCGATACGCAGATCGTCGATAGCGTTCGCAACTTCCTGTTCGGCCCTCCCGGCAGCGGCGGGCTCGACCTGGCGTCGCTCAACATCCAGCGTGGTCGTGATCATGGCATCGCCGACTATAACTCGGTCCGAGAAGCGTATGGTCTACCGCGGGTAACCAGCTTCGCCGAGATCACCTCCGATCCCGAACTGCAGCAATCGCTGGAAGAACTGTACGGCACGGTCGACAACATCGACTTGTGGGTCGGCGCCTTGGCCGAAGATCACGTGCCCGGCGGCAGCGTCGGCGAAACGACTCAGGCGATTCTGGTCGAACAGTTCACTCGCTTGCGTGACGGCGATCGCTTCTGGTACGAGAACATCTTCTCAGCCCAAGACGTCGACCGTATCGAGCGGACCTCGCTCTCCGACATCATTCAGCGGAACACGGTGATCGATAATCTGCAGGAAAACGTCTTCTTCATGTCGGCGACGGTCAGCGGAACGGTTCTGGCCGACGGTCAACAGGATGGCCGCCGTGACCGTCCGCGAGGATTGCCTGGCGCAACGGTGCAGCTGTTGGATGACGAAGGAGAAGTAATCGCCGAAGCGACGACTGATCGCCGCGGCAACTACCACTTTGACAACTTCCTGGAAACGGGCGACTACCAGATCCAGGCCTTGCTGCTGACGCCAACGGGCCCGGTGACGCAAACCCAGGATGTGCTGATCTCGGTCGGCGGCGAGGCGATCCGCAACGTCGACTTCGGCCCCCAGACGCCACCCCGCCCTGGTGACAACGACCGTCCCCGCGATCGACGCGACCAACCGCGCCGCGACGATCGCCGGCAACCGCCACGCGAACGCTTGTTCGCCGATGAAACGCTCCTCGATCCGATGGGGGAACTGATCGACGACCTGGCCAGCGACTTGAGCGACCAGAACCGCCCCAGAGCCGGCCGCTAGTTTGCTGACAAGTCGTCAACGACGTGAGCACGCCCTGAGTTCTTCGGGGCGTGCTTTTTTAATGCGTCTACGAGCAGGAACTGCGCGTGTTTGGCTTCGATCCGGAGTCGTAATTACCGGTGATAATTTGCATCATGACTGCGTACTTCGCGCAATAGCCGCCGATCAGAGCCGATCTGGCGGTCCAGATTCCCGGCTTCGATGCCCTTCGCCAGCTCTCGAACGGCTCCTTGGCACGGCGTCCGACTGCTCTGCTGACCGCCCTACTGCGCGGCGCTAAAGCGTTTCCATAAGAGACCTTAGGCGATCCTCTACTCCGCCAGCGGTTCCACTCGCGGTGCGACTCTCCACTCGCCTCAAACAACGCAATCCACTAATTCTTTCCATTTACCGTATTTTACCACACCGAGACATCCAGCCCGTAATTACAATCGGGGTACTTGGACAACTAACCTCGTTATTCAGGGGGGTCTCCGGCGATGGGACCGTGCCTGAATCCTCCCCAAATTTGTTTCGATGGAGAAACACAAGATGAAGACTTTAATTTGCCTGGTCGCGGTCACCCTCACTTCGTTCGCCTTGGTTTCCAGCGCTAGCGCCGCTGAACCGAATGGCAACGTTGACAATGCCACGCTCGCCTCGATGGGCCTGTCGGGTCTGGAAGTGATGAGCGACGAAGAAGGCAAGAGCGTTCGCGGCACCTTCGCCATCGCTTTCGGCTCTGGCACCTCGAACTTCCTGCGTAGCACGCAGACCACCGGCTACGCTGCCGGCGACTTTGGCCGTGGCGTTGATTTCGCCGCTGGCGGCAACACCAGCCAAACCGGTTTCACGTACAACCAAACGGTTACCGGTCCGCTGAACATCCCGGTCTTCAGCAACACGATCAGCCTGGGCACCTACGCCACCGGCAGCTCGTGGGCCTTCGCCGGTCGCTAAGCGATCGACGCGTCAGCCAATCAAAAAAGAGAGGCCGCATCGAACCGGATGCGGCCTCTTTCTATTTCTTGTTACCGAAGCGCCGACTATCTGCCTGTTGAAAAATGCCATCGTGGCATTTTCCAACCTCGCCAGGCTCAGAGCGTAGCTCTTCGCGGCTCGCATCCATGCGATCACGCAGTCCGTCGAGAAAATCAACGGACTGCTATGGATAAGCGGGAAACGGGATCCGGAACGGCTTCTCGGGGAACGTGCGAATGATCTGGTCATCGACCCAACCGCGGGCCATCTCTTCGTGCCGCACTTCCAACTGCGAAACGTCCGACTTCGCTTTCCCTTTTTTCGCCACCACCAGCACGGCGTTCTCGATCCAGATCCGCTCAAACTCGAACTGAGGGATCCGCAGGTTGCCGCGAGCAGGATCGGCCAGGAAGACCCAGCCGTTGGCCACTCCCCGCACCACGACAAAGTGATTCGTCTCTTCCAGGCGAATCGCCACAATCAGCGGAACTTTCGCTTCCGCCAGTTTCTCGATATCCAGACGCCCGATCGTCGACAGGTAACCCAGCTTCACCGCCGCCAGACGCAAGTCGGAAATCGCCAGGCCGTTCTCAAACCGTTCCTTCAGCTCGTCCCGCGTCAGGTTCTTCTCAACGACCCCCAATATCTGGTTTTCGGTGACCGGATCGCCCCAGTAGTAGCGGCAAATCGTCGCCAACGCCGCCGCTCCGCACGAAAAGTCGCGCTGCTGCTTGACGATGTTCTGATCGCGGATTGCGGTCCAGGTTCTGGCGTAGGCCTGGATGTTGTTGTCGCGCGAGCGTACTGGCGGCCCAAACTGCGATCGCGTCTGGGCATCTGCTGAAGTCGCGATCGTCATCACGACGACCAGGGCGAAGACCGAAAGAATCCGAGTTTTCAGCATGGCGTAACTCAACAGGCTTTCTCCGGCGTTTAGTACGTCCAAACGACGCCGATTACCGAATCGGCGGCGTCTTCGGTCATGCCGATTTCGGCGAACGGTTCCACGATTCTGCCGCAGCGATAATTGGTCGCCGCAAATCGCAATCGCAGCAGTTCCCGCATCGAGCCCGGCACGCCGAGTCCGTTGATCTGCGTTTCGGTTTGAAACAGCCCCAAAAACGAGGCGCTCAGCGTGATGCGATCATTCACCGCAAAACCAACGCCCAGGTTGTACGTAAACTGGTGACCGTAGAAAACGTTCTGGTTGTCGAATTCCCGCTCGGCCTGATAGCGATAACCGAGTCCATAGAAATAGATGATCGGATCGTAGCGTTGGATAAACAGCAACTGCGCGGAAGGCGCCCAGACGCCGTTGGCCAGCGTCGCTTGCGTTAGCCCGTTGACCGCATACTCGGCGTCGCCGGTCGGGGCGGTCAGGCCGAAGCTCAAAATCACATCGGGCGAATACCCATAGCAACCTTCGCGGCACAGCAGATTGACCCCCAGTTCCAGGTCGCCGATACCGCCGTTGTCGCTCGTCTGATCGAAACGCCCTACCGACGAAAACTCTTGACTCGCCCAACCCACCGGCAAGCTGCCCGACAGTTGCACCCGGTCCGAAAGTCCATACCGCAAAGCGAACGGCACAAACAGCGAGCGACGTTTTAGGTCGGCCCGCGCCACGCCGGAAGGACTGACCTCGATCGGAAAGTCATAGTCCGCCTTCGCGTAAACCAACCCCACATCCATCTGCCACTGCCCCGGCGTCAGCAGCACGCTGGCCGTCCGCAGAAACTGCACGTTGAAATCTTCCAGCGGCTCGCCATACTCTTGCTCTTGGCTGACCAGCGGCTTAACCAGTTCGACCTTGCCGCTTTCCGGCGTCATCGGAATCGGCGGCGGAGGCAGCGGCGCCGCGTCGTCCTGTAGCGCCGTCACCGGCATGATCGTGCCATTACCGTATTTCCAGACCAGCGAAGAGTCATGCACAAACAACGGCTCGTCCTGGTGCAAACGCTCCGGCGCACGATAGTCCCACTGCGCTTCGGCGGCCGAGGCCATTCCCATCGCCGCAAAGGCGATGGCCAGCAGCGCCGCGGGCAACCGCCCGGCAGACCAGCTTCGGCGGCGACAGGTTACGCAGGCTCGCGTCATCGTTTCGATCCTTCGGGAAACGCGCTTCATCGGCTTGTAGACTTCCATCTTGAGGAACCTTATCTGCGTCCTAAGCGCCGCGTTACCAAACGATGCCGGTCGAGAAGGCGAAACCAACCAGGTCGAGCGAATCGGACGGCGCCAACGCGTTCATCGTCAGTTCACCCACATTCAGTTCGCCGACGGTCGAAGTGGCGCCAGCCGCTCCTCCCATTTCGCCCCAGTTTTGATACTCAAACGCCCCGCGAACGAAGAACCGCCCGCCGATGCACTTCAGCGGGGCGCTCCACTGGGCGCCAAGTTGAAACTCCGCGACAAAAATCGAATCGCTGCTGCCGGCGAAACCGCCGTTGGTTTGCGTGGCGTTGCCGCTGGGGCTGATCAACTGGGCATGCGTCAGAGCGCCGACGTACGTGTCGCCAAACAGGACCGAGCCCCGGGCGTTCCAGAACCACTGCAGACCCCAGCAGCAATCGCTGCAGCGATAGCCCGAGAGCGAAAACGTCAGGCCATCCCCTTCAAAGTTGGCGATCCCCGAGGCGGTTCCGGCGAAGATGTCGTTGCCGCCACCCAAGCCGCCCGGCCGAGCGATGATGCCGTTAAACCCGATCGTTTCGTTGGTGTCGCGCATCGCATGGCGATAACCGAACGTCCCGACCATGTTCCAGTCGCAAACGCAAAACTCTTTGACCGCTTCCAGGTCAAACGCGTACATTTCCAGATTCGTGCCGGAGGCGTAACCGAACGTATCGCCGACGACGAAGAACGGGTCGTTGTAGTTCGAGCTGGAGTTCAGTTCCCAGTAGCGGAACTGCACGCCCCAGCCGCTGTCGCAAACGTAGCTGGCCCAAATCCGCGGCGCCGGCGTCAGCCCGCCAATGCCATAGTCGCTGGTCGCAAAGCTATTAGTGACCGGCGTGGTCGCATTGGCGAACGTCCACCCTGCCTGATTGCCGCCCGACGGCGCCAAAAAGGTCGCTTCGACGCCCACCCGCCAGCCCGAGCGGCAGCACCCGCACGCCGGCCCACATGCCGTTTGGTACTGGTCGGTCTGGTAGTGATCGCTGGCGCTCGCCATGCCATCCGAGTTCTCAAACGCCACCGGCAACAGCCGCGGCTCTTGTTCCCAGTAGACCGAACGGAAAACATCGTCCGATTGGGCGAACGATGTCGAGGAGGCCATCAGTACGACCGCCATCGCAACAAGCCGGTGACGCATTTTCATCGCGGAAATCCTTTCAGCCACCGTTTCAGCCGGTGAGCTTGTCCATGCTCAAAACGAACGTTCGACCACCCACCGACGCCAAAAGCGCCAGCCCAGCCGTTTCGTCCCGTCCATGCCGTGCTAGCGTCAATCGCGTGCTAGCGTGCACAACACGTAGAGTTGTGTTCTCAGGATCGGACGTCAGTGGGGTTGCGATCAAAGAATAGACCGCCAGCACCCACAACCGTCGCCATCGGTGCAAGCGGGGGATTCGTTAGAGCCGGGCTAGTCGGAAGAGGCGGTTGGCCGCAAGGGTGCGAGAGAACGACTCAGGGAAGCCGGGGCGCTCTGGGGTACAAGGCGCTACCTCGACATGGACCGCCTGCACGAACTGGAGGAGCACGAGGACGACAATTTTCCAGAGCCAGGCTGAAAATCAAAAGAGCGCAACTTGACGGACGGTACCCGGGCGAGCGATCCCCATTTCCAGTCTTCGGCCAAAGTTACCAGGCCAGCCTGCCGGGCATTGCGTTCGACATAACGACATACGACCAGAAAGTGCCGGTCGTCTTGCACCGGAAAACTCTTGAACCGCCCTTGATAGATGTGCCCTTCGCCGGAAGTGTGGCAGTGCGCGTGTCGGCGCATCGTGTGCGTCAGGGTGACCCACCGCAGCAAGTCGCTCATGCCGCCGTCAGCGGTGGGGCGGACGACCAAATGCCAATGGTTGGGCATCAGTTGGTAGGCTAAAATTTGACACGGGTACCGCGACAGCCCCTCGGCCAAAATACGCTCGAACGCATCGAAATCGTCCGGCGTATCGAAGATCGCCGCCCGAGAGTTGCCTCGATTCAAGGCATGATAAATGCCGCCGGCTTCGTCTGCTCGCTTTGGCCTACCCACGACAGCAGGGTATCATGTGCTGGCGGAGGAAAAAGAGTCCTGACACCTTTTCTGACACGCAGAAGACTTCCGCACGATAAAATGCCACTGCATTCACAAGGTTGAAACCAAGCTTCGCCCTGCCATTGTGGCACGGCGAAATGGAATTAATTTGAATGCGCAAATGGCGTGCCGAACGGTATTGGGACGGGGGGCAAATTCGCAACGCGGGCCCTTAAGACCCCCGTCCCGAATGGCTCAGAGAACGGCAGAAGCAACAGGAAGGGCTGTTGCTGGGCAGCGATGGCAGGCTCAAGGGGATGTCGCCAGCGAATCCATTGCCGAAGGATTCAGCGTTCAACAAGAGCTTGAAGCAGAAGCCCAAGCCATTGCCAGCAGCCGTGCCGGTGTTCAAGCCGTGGAAGCCTGCTGAACCGGCACGCTTCAAGCCATTCAAACCGGCTCAGCCTGCGAAGATCGTGATGCAAAAAGCCGAAGGCGTAGTTTTTTCCACAAAAGCGTACCCATTCAGTTTCCAAAGAACTCCGCTAGTGAATCTGCCAATTTACCGGGAGTCGATTCGTCTAAGGTAGCCAACAGCTTAGTTTCAAAGTCAAGGTCACTTTCCAGTTCCAGTGATATGACCTTTGCATGGTAATGGCCATCTGAGTACGAACAACCCGCTGTGATCGAGGGCGATATCAAACGAATCGTGTCGCACTGATCCGACCGAATGTCCACAGTGGCGAATCGTTCTCTCAATACGTTTTCCAGTTGTGTGAATTCTTGAATCGTCATCTCGGTAATCCTGATGCAGCACGTCGAAATGCTTCGGTGAGGTGGTGCCCGAAATGGAGGCGCGCCGAGGGCTTATTTTCGGCCCGGCTGATTGTTCTCGAATTTCACTGGCGTTTGGTAGCCGAGGCTGGAGTGCTTTCGGTCGCAGTTCTGGAGTGCTTTCGGTCGCAGTTGTAGTAGCGAAAGTACTCTACCAACTCGCGCGCCCCAACGCCCACATCCTCGTATTCGGTCATTTCCAGTTCCGTCATGATCGTTCCGAAGCAAGATTCCATGAATGCGTTGTCGTAGCAGTCGGCGGCCCGGCTCATGCTTTGCCGAATCGACGCGCGGCGCAGCAGCGATCGGAACCGCTTCCCTGCGTACTGGCCTCCTCG
>NZ_SJPF01000004.1:908897-1030505 GCF_007859755.1 Blastopirellula retiformator
GATCACCTGTCCATCGCTCTTCATGGCTAACTGCTTTAGCGTGAGCAATGAGATCGTCTCCGGAATGAACCTCGCCGAACCATCGGCAAGCAAGAATTGAACGCCCCCAGGGTGCTCGGAGTTAAAATTCGCACCACTGCCCCAGGAGGCCAAGCATACTGAATCAGTGCAAGCTGAGTTGAGGGGATATACGATTGGCACTATTGCCTCGTATGACGCTGCTCCCGACCAACCGCCCGGACTATCACTGGGATCGAAGTACCCGAAATCGGCGAGTAAGGCTGATGTAAAATCGCCATGCCAGCCCCCAGAAAGGCCTTGGCGGTAAACTGGATCATAGCCGTAAGCTGCAGCATTCGCCGTCCGACCGGGGTCTCGCCCCGCTTGTTCACCAATAATCACAGAGTTTGAGAGACCGTCGGTAATATCGCGAAAAGCAACGCCAACAAGACCGAGCATCGACCCGTTATCGCATGCGTAAGCACCCGTTATAGTTTTTTCACACTTTCCACTGGTCGCAAGATTTCCCGCGACGCTTGGGTCAGCAGCCCCGTTCACACCAAGATAAGTGTGGTATTGCAGTCGACCGGGATTCTCGCCGAATTGATCAACGAACGGATCAACGACGCTTGAGGGGCAGTTAAGAGCATCCACTAAGACGCCAGACAGCACGTCTACGTTGTTACTGCCTGAGTTCGAGTAGAAGTCAAGGCCGAGGTCGTAGGTGAGCTGATCCGTAATCGTCCGCTGCTCAAGGAACGGCAGAAGACAAACCTTCCAATTTATGCTGGCCACGTTGCCAGGCGGCAGCTCTTGGTAGGTATCGTGGTAGTTGTGAGTGGCCAAACCAAGTTGCTTTAGATTGTTGGAGCAACTCATCCGTCTTGCTGCTTCACGAGCTTGCTGAACTGCCGGCAACAGAAGTGCGATTAGAACCCCAATAATTGCGATTACGACCAGCAATTCCACGAGCGTGAAGCCGTGCTTGGGCGATTTATGACAGACCATGGCGTAATTCCTCCTTAGGATGAGGCCACTGAAAGTAAGAAGAGAATTTGATGGGCTCTGGGGGGGCAATCCAGAAGCCTATTACTTTGCAGAATGGGGGAAGCGATGAGCCAGCTGCCGACAAATCGTTTGATTGCAGCAGCGGTTGCTAAACAATACATGCGACACTCGCAGCAAAAGTGCCTCAAGATTTTCACGAAAGCAATGAAGTGGAACATGGTCAGCTGCCAGCAGGTACCCATGCCTTGCCCGTCTGACTGCAACACAGCTAGGCATTCTTGACTATCTTTCCGTTTTCTTGTCCGAACTGGCGCCAGATTCCATCCGAACGGGTCGGGCCAACCTAGCCAGCAGCGGCAATGAATTTAATTCCGGGTTTCTTCGGTATATTTTTACGGAGCAGAAAAGGTGTCAGGACTCTTTGTGTCAACCAGGCGCTACCTTCTTCGGCCTGCCGCGGGGGCGGAGGGTGGAATCTAGGTTCAGGCGGCGGACGGTTGATTGGGTCCAATCGGGATCGCCGAAGGGGGAGCCTCGGCGGATCGCGTGGCGGACGGCGTCGACTTCTATCTTGGACATCGCCTGATTGACTCGGGCTTTCCAATGACCAGGTCGGGCGATCGGCCACGGCGTCAGGAGATCTGGCTTTCGCCTCGGCTTGGCCAACCAACGGGCGAGCGATCCCCATTTCCAGTCTTCGGCCAGAGTTGCCAGGCCAGCCTGCCGGGCATTGCGTTCGACAAAACGACATACGACCAGAAAGTGCCCGTCGTCTTGCACCGGAAAACTCTTGAACCGCCCTTGATAGATGTGCCCTTTGACGGAAGTGTGGCGGTGCGCGTGTCGGCGCATCGTGTGCGTCAGGGTGACCCACCGCAGCAAGTCGCTCATGCCGCCGTCAGCGGTGGGGCGGACGACCAAATGCCAATGGTTGGGCATCAGTTGGTAGGCTAAAATTTGACACGGGTACCGCGACAGCCCCTCGGCCAAGATGCGCTCGAACGCGTCGAAATCGTCCGGCGTATCGAAGATCGCCGCCCGAGAGTTGCCTCGATTCAAGGCATGATAAATGCCGCCGGCTTCGTCTGCTCGCTTCGGTCTACCCACGACAGCAGGGTATCATGTGCTGGCGGAGGAAAAAAAGAGTCCTGATCCCTGATCCCCTGATCCCACCTTTTCTGATCTCACCTTTTCTGGTCTCACCTTTTCTGATCTCACCTTTTCTGATCTCACCTTTTCTGATCTCACCTTTTCTGATCTCACCTTTTCTGATCTCACCTTTTCTGATCTCACCTTTTCTGATCTCACCTTTTCTGATCTCACCTTTTCTGATCTCACCTTTTCTGATCTCACCTTTTCTGATCTCACCTTTTCTGATCTCACCTTTTCTGATCCGCCAGCACCCACAACCGTCGCCATCAGTGCAAGCGGGGGATTCGTTAGAGCCGGGCTAGTCGGAAGAGGCGGTTGGCCGCAAGGGTGCGAGAGAACGACTCAGGGAAGCCCGGGGCGCTCTGGGGTACAAGGCGCTACCTCGACATGGACCGCCTGCACGAACTGGAGGAGCACGAGGACGACAATTTTCCAGAGCCAGGCTGAAAATCAAAAGAGCGCAACTTGACGGACGGTACCTTATTTTCTCACTTCTATTTTTTGCACAGGACGGGCATTTGCGGCGCGAAACGCACGCCTTTAAAAAAACTCACAAGAGGAGCTTGGCACGCCGATCGTTCACATGTAAACTTAATGTACCCCAGGAGAACTTGAACACATGGCGCCAACACTACAAAGCGAACTGAAGAAGCGCGGTCCGTTCGACTCCCTCGAGCAGGAGGCGATGCTAGCGTTGATGCGAACGTCGGATTTGCTGGAAAATCGCCTGGCTCGGCTGTTTCGTGAATACGGATTGACGCTTACGCAATACAACGTGCTGCGAATCCTGCGGGGCGAGGGCAAGCCGTTGCCATGCCTGGAAGTTGCCGAGCGGATGATTCAGGTGGCTCCAGCGATCACCAGAGTGGTTGATCAACTCCTCAAGCTCAAGTTCATTACGAAGACGCAATCCAGTTCAGACCGACGCGTGTTTGAGATCGAATTGACTTCAGCGGCCGCCAAGTTGCTGAAGAAGATGGACCAACCGGTACTCGACCTTCATGCATCGCTTTTAAGCAGCGTGAAGAAAAGTGATTTGCGTTCGATCATCCACACCTTGGAAGCGGTTCGTAGCAGCGTAGCGGATTGAGTTTTTGCACGTGTAGTTCACATGTAAACCATAGCAATGGATTTTTGGAAACGAAAATGAATCGAAGAAACGCACTATCTCTCACTGCAGCCGGGCTGATTCATATTTCTGCGCTATCGGAAAGTGCTTTGGCGGAGGGCCTAGAAAGTGGCCGCTCAGCAGATCTGCTCGTGCGGCAGGCGGCCGAGCGTGGTCACTCGGATCTTGGATGGCTCAAGAGCTACCACTCATTTTCGTTTGGCGGCTACTACGACCAAAGGCACATGGGCTTTCGATCGTTGAGGGTCATCAACGATGACAAGATCGCCGCAGGACGTGGCTTTCCTACGCACCCTCACCGAGACATGGAAATCATTTCCTACGTTCTCGATGGAGCGCTTCAACACAAAGACAGTACAGGGAAGGGCGCGATCATCACGCCAGACGACATTCAAATGATGTCAGCAGGAACCGGCATCACGCACAGCGAATACAACCCGTCCCGAACCGAGGTCAATCACTTTCTGCAGATTTGGATTCAGCCGTCCATGCGGGGCGTCCAACCACGCTACAGCGATGGAAAGGTAAGGGCCAACGATACACGTAACCAGTGGAAGCGAATCGTCGGGCCGGATGGTAGCGACGGCACCGTTTCGGTTTACCAGGACGCCATCATCTTTGCGACCAAGCTCGACGCTAGGCAATCGCTCGATTACACCGTCGAAAAGGGCCGCCACGCGTGGCTTCAAGTCGCGAGAGGTTCCATGACGGTGAATGGAACGAAGCTTCAGGCCGGGGACGCGATTGCGACGAGCCGAGCGACTCAACTGCACGCGGTCGCGGAGGAAAAAACCGACGCCTTGCTTTTCGATCTCGGCTAGTCAACGGACTCAAAAAATTTTCACCACTTAGTTTACATGTCCACTACAGGAGAAGCAAAAGATGTTCACGATTCGACGCTCTGAAGAACGAGGCCACGCAGATCACGGCTGGCTAAACTCGTATCACACCTTTTCATTTGCTGGGTATCGGGACCCCAATCACATGGGCTTCCGCTCGCTTCGTGTTATGAACGAAGACCGAGTGGCCGCCGGCCAGGGTTTTGGGACTCACGTGCATAGCGATATGGAAATCGTTTCCTATGTCCTCGACGGTGAACTGGAGCACAAGGATTCGATGGGAAACGGCGAAGTCCTTCGTCCCGGCGAATTTCAACGCATCACGGCAGGAACCGGGATCACGCACAGTGAATTCAATCCTTCTGCGGACAAGCCGACGCACTTCTACCAAATCTGGTTGTTGCCGGAACGAAAGGGAATTGAACCCGGTTACGAACAAAAGGCGTTTGATCCTTCCGGACGCGAGAACCAATGGCAGTTGGTTGCGTCACCTGACGCCAAAGATGGCTCGTTGCTTATCCATCAGGATGCGAACATCTATCTCGCAGATCTCGAGCCAGGCAAAGAACTGACGTTCGAGATGCCCAGCGATCGCCACTTGTGGCTGCAAGTCTTGCGAGGCGCAGTTGAAGTTGTTGGTCACGACCTCCAAACAAGCGACGCAATCGCCGTCAGCGACGAATCAGAAGTATCCATCAAGGCATCCTCTGATGCGGAACTGATGTTATTCGATTTGGCTTAGCTGCCTGTTGAAAAATGCCATCGTGGCATTTTCCAACCTCGCCAGGCTCAGAGCATAGCTCTTCGCGGCTCGCAAAATAACGACTTACGTCGTTATTTTGGGATCGCATCCGTGCGATCACGCAGTCCGTCGAGAAAATCAACGGACTGTTAGTGCTTTGCAAAGTCAAACTTCAACCTGGGCCGACAGCCTGCGTTTCACTCCCTCTTTTTAAAAATCCCATATAGGAAACCCTTATGAACCGTTACCTCTCTCTCGCCGGTCGAATCATGATCGCCACAATCTTCTTCATGAGTGCAGTAGGCAACAAAATTCCGAACTTCAGCGGTGTATCACAGTACATGGCCGCAGAAGGCGTTCCGTTACCGAGCGTGATGTTGTTTGGCGGCATCGTTTTCTTAATCGCTGGCAGTCTCTCTGTGATTGCGGGGTACAAGACCCAAATCGGCGCGGGGTTACTGCTTGTGTTCCTGATTTTTGCGACTTACTTCTTCCACGATTTCTGGACATTGGAGGGCGAAGCGCGTCAGCAGCAAATGATCCAATTCATGAAGAACCTGTCTTTGATGGGGACGATGGTTTTCCTGATGGCCAATGGTTCAGGACTTCTGAGTATTGACGACCAGTCTCCCAAATCAACGGAGGAAACGCAGCCATGAGCCTTGCCCGATTCCTTCGTCGAGAAAACGACTTCGGTGCGCCGTTGCAAGAGATGTTCTTCACGACCATTTACACAGCAGACCAGTTTGAGAATCAACTCACAGCGTTTCTCAAGCCGTTCGGTTTGACCGCCTGCCAGTACGACATCCTCGCGATTCTGAAGGACGCTGGTGGGCGTTTGCCGACGGGCGAAATCAATGTCCGACTGGTGAAGCAAACTTCCGCCTTGGGAGCTTATGTCGATCGGTTGGTCAAAGCCGGCCTGGTTGCACGCGAACGTGGTGACGAGGATCGGCGGCAGGTGCTCGTCGTGCTCACGGATGAAGGCGAAAGCACCCTCAACAGAATTCACGTTTCCTTAACAAACTGGGAGGAGCTGTTGATTGGTCATTTGACACAGTCCGAAGCTGACTCAGCCTCCAAAATCCTAAGGAAAGCTGCCAAACCGATGCCAAGGTAGCGCATTTTTGTCTCATTCGGTTTACATGCAAACATACGAACTGTTGCCTTGTTCCGCGTTGATGCTGAACGCAACGACTTGTACAAGTCAACTCATGCCATGTGAGTCGCGTGAAGAACCATGCCGCTGACATCTCAACCAAATCTAACTTTTGTCAATTAAGAATCAGAGAGAATCGACATGACCAATATATTGCCCGAGACAGACGGTGGTCTGCTGACTGCGGACAACTGCGCGCTCGTTTTCATTGACCATCAACCACAGATGGCATTTGGAGTCGCCAATCAGATTGACCGGCAGCAATTAATCAACAACGTGCTGCTGCTCGCCAAAGGCGCCAAAGAATTTGGCGTACCAACCATTCTAACGACCGTCGAAACCGAGTCCTTCAGCGGACCCATGTGGCCCCAACTACTCGATGTATTCCCGGATCAAGAGCCGATTGAGCGAACCGGAATGAACTCGTGGGACACCGCCGAGTTCCGCGATGCAATCAAAGCAACGGGTAAGAAGAACATCATCATGTCGGGGCTGTGGACCGAAGTCTGCATTACGTGGCCGACGTTGAACATGATCAACGAAGGCTACAACATCTACGTGGTGGAGGACGCATGTGGCGGCACTTCCCAGGCTGCCCATGATGCAGCATTGTCACGGATGGTTCAGGCGGGTGCCGTACGCACGACGACGATTGGTACTGTGCTTGAATTCCAACGGGATTGGGCGAATCGTGATCATTACGACGCATTGATGCAGTTGTTCCGTGACCATGGCGGAGCGTACGGCATTGGCATCGAGTATTGCTACACCATGGTGCACAAGGCTCCTTCGGCTCGCAAGGTAACAGGTTAGGAACGCGTTTTGGAAACCCAGCCAGTCCATGTTGCAGTCACTCGCATCGTTCGCGATGGCTCCGAAGCGGAGTTTGAAAGACTTCTGAAGCAATTCATCAGTCGTTCACTCGACGTTCCTGGGTCGTCGGGAGTCCTTGTGCTTCGTCCGCCGGCCGATTCCGAGGCAAAGGAATATGGCTTGATGCGATCATTTGAGGACGAAGATGCGGCAGCCGCGTTTTACGACTCGAAGCTCTTCGCACAGTGGCTTGCGAGTATCGAACCGTTGGTTGTGGGCGAACCAGTTCGTCGAAGACTCTCCGGGCTGGAGGCCTTTTTTCGTGGCGGCACATCCATGCCACCACGTTGGAAGATGGCCATTGTGACGTTTCTTGGCGTGCTCCCGGCAGTCTTGGTGTGGTCCAACGTACTTGGACCGTTAATGGCCGACCTGCATTGGCTCGTTGGTGCCATCGCGACCAACATCGCTGTCGTTGCAACGCTGACCTGGGGCGTTATGCCGATTCTCACGAAGCTTTTTCACCACTGGCTTCATCCAACTGAGTGACGTTTAACAGATCAAACTTTTCGAGAAACATCACCAAATCCATAACTGTTTCACGACGCAATTTTGTGGCGAATACCGCGGCCGTCGGAACACTCGCATTCATTGGTCAACAAGAAAGCCGAGCTCAGAGTATCCAAATGCAAACTCCCGATACGATTTTGTTCAATGGCAAAGTAACGACTCAAGATCCAACCAAGCCCGAAGTCTCCTCAGTTGGGATCTCCGGCGGGAAGGTCATTGCGATTGGCACGGATGATGAGATCCTAAAGCTGACAAATTCATCAACTCGGAAGATCGATTTAGAGAATCGCAGAGCCGTTCCAGGCCTAAACGACTCACATTTGCACGTCATACGTGCTGGATTGTTTTCAAATCTTGAGTTGCGTTGGGATGGTGTGCCCACAATTGCACAGGCGTTGCGACAACTGAAAGAGCAGGCGCAGAGAACACCACCACCACAGTGGGTTCGCGTCATCGGAGGCTGGAATGAGTTCCAGTTCGCCGAAGGTAGGATGCCAACTTTCAAGGAGATTAATGATGCGGCGCCCGACACTCCCGTGTTTATTTTGCATCTGTATGATTCGGCGATGCTGAACAAGGCTGCGATTCGCGCGCTTGGCATGGATGAAAACACGCCCAACCCTCCTGGCGGTTTGGTGGTGAAGGACAGTCGTGGTAAACCAACGGGAATGTTGATTGCAGAACCGAATGCATTGATCCTTTACTCAACGATTGCCAACGCCCCCAAGCTTTCTACGGAGGACCAACTGAATTCCTCGCGTCACTTCATGCGGGAACTGAATCGCTTCGGAGTAACCAGTGTCTCGGATGCGGGAGGAGGAGGGCAGAACTACCCCGACGACTACTCCGTTGTTCAGCAATTGGAGAAGAACGGGCACCTCACACTACGTATTGCCTATAGCCTGTTTGCCCAGAAGCCCGGTGAAGAACTGAACGACTACACGCGTTGGCTTGGGTTGACGCATCCCGGTGACGGAACGGAATTGCTGCGTGTCAACGGAGCGGGCGAAAACTTGGTTTGGAGTGCGGCTGATTTCGAGAACTTCTTGCAACCGCGGCCAGATCTGCGCCCCGTGATGGAGTCTGAGCTTGAAGCGATCATCTTGAAACTAGCTGAGGCAAAATGGCCCTGGCGGATTCACGCGACCTACAACGAAACCATTGAGCGTTTTCTCAAAATTTTCGAGCGCGTCCATCGGGAACATCCGATTGACAACTTGGGTTGGTTCATCGACCACGCTGAGACGGTTTCCACGAAGAGCCTAGAACGCATTCAGAAGCTTGGTGGCGGGGTAGCAATCCAGCATCGCATGGCTTACCAAGGTGAATACTTTATCCGTCGCTATGGCATCGAAGAAGTTAAACGACATCCACCCATTCGCGAAATGCTGAAGATGGGGCTACCTGTCGGCGCGGGCACCGATGGAACCCGCGTCGCCAGTTATCATCCGTGGACTTGCCTATGGTGGTTGGTTACCGGACAGACCGTCGGCGGCACTAAGCTACACGGCGTTGAAGATTGCCTGACTAGAGAGGAAGCTCTTCGGCTGTACACGCAGGGCAGCGCTTGGTTCAGTGGTGAATCAGATCACAAGGGCACCTTGTCGGTTGGTCAACTTGCGGACGTTGCAGTTCTTTCAGACGACTACTTCGCTGTGGAGGCAGACGATATCCGAAACATCGAAAGCGTTCTGACAGTGCTCGGTGGTAAGGTTGTCTACGGCACCGGCAAGTATGCCAAGCTGGCCCCTGAGCTTCCGCCTGTTAGTCCCGATTGGTCCCCCGTGACACACTACGGCGGGTACGACAATTCTGGTCCTGCCGTCCCGATGCATACTCACACTCCAATTATGTCGGCAGACGGTAGAGCATGGGAAACCGGCTGTGGTTGTGGGGTCTAGTTTCTTGCGTCGTCTATTCGCTTCAACATTGCTGGTGTTCTTTGCACTGGGTGAAGAAAAGGACGGGGGCGAATGGCACTTTCCATGGTCACGGAAGACTCCATTGGAAATATCACCTGGGACATCCTAGGCTACTCAGATTACTATTAATTTCGTCCGAGCCAAGCGAAAGAGAAAAGCCATGACGCCCACAGTCCCCCAGATGATGCCTGTCATCCTGTTTATCGCAGTTGCCGGCTGCAATCCCCTGCGCCTAGCAGTCCGTTGATTTTTTCAACGGCGACAGAAAAGGGGACGGGGGTCTTTTCTGTCAATCCGATGTCTTCCGCGGCCGGCCGCGGCTGCGCAGAGTGTACTCTAGCCCGCTTTTTCGTGCGATCTTTTCCGTCCATTTCTCATTGCCGAACGGGCGGCCGCGGCTAACGCATTGGCGGAGCGCCGCCAGCTCTTTTTCGCTCAGCGGCTGATTGACCCGTTCAATCCATTTTGGCGACCGGGCGATCGGCCAGGCCGAGAGCAGTTTCGGTTCGCGATCCGATTTTTGCGACCAGCGAAACAGCGAACCGTACCGCCAATCTTCGGCCCGCTTCACCAGGTTCGCCCGCAGCGGGTTTCGTTCGACGTAGCGACAAACCGTCAGAAAGTGATCGTCGTCGGCGATCGGAAAGCTCTTGAACCGCGACTGGTACAAATGCCCTTCGCCCGCGGTGTGATAGTGGGCGTGGTACCGCTGCGTGTGCGTGGCGGTCACCCAGCGCAACAATCGCCCCATCATGCCGTCTTCGGCTGGGCGAAGCACGAGGTGCCAATGATTGGGCATCAGCGTGAAAGAGAAAAGCTCGACCGGATAGCGCTCAAGCCCCTGGCCGAGCGTGCGGAGAAACGCGTCGTAGTCTTCCGGTTTGCGAAAAAGAGCCTGCCGGGCGTTACCGCGATTCAGCGTATGATAGATGGCGCCGGCTTCATCGGCGCGCTTTTGGCGAGGCATTTGTTGACTTTCAGCAGTTGCAATAGGATAGACTGGCTGAGAGGATGATAAGCGATTGGAAGCGGGATTGAAAGAGAATTGACCCCCGTCCCCTTTTCTTCACCCGCTTGAAGCATCCGCTGAGCCCCCTGTTGCACAATCCGATCAAGCAAACTGCGAGCGTCCTCCGGCTCCGGAAAAGCCACAACGTTGTCGTCTGTTCGCTCGGAAGGTTCTTTCGTATCCTGATTCATGGCGTATCCTCATGCCCACGTTGGGCGGCTGATGAAATGAAATCCACCAGCAGGATACGCCGCTTTTCACCTCTTCAGCTAGAACACGAGATTTGACAATAGCTCTTCTTTTTCGCTTGTTCGTCCACAGTTCGGACCTCCTTCAGGAACCATTATTCCGGTTCCCGCCACTGTCCGAAAGTCGTGGGCTATCGCACTGTCGATTTGATCGACTTGCAGTCAATCGATCTTCGCGCATGCCGGGATAATATTTCGACTGAGACAAAGTTCGATCAAGAGCCTAATTCCATTGATCGTCAGGACCTAAAGTTTGACGGATAATGCTCTTGCAGTTTCAACAAATAAGGAATAGCGAATTGTTTAACTGCTGACATTGCCGTCTCCAGTGACGCATCGACTCTTGCTAAATCATTAGCTGCTATTTCGGGGGGCGGAGCAAGTGGATCATCTACAAGTATTTCTTCCATGGTCATCTCATGCGTTGATTTTTCGTCTACTGTCCACCACACGTCAGCGTATGGTGGATAAAGGAACGGAAGTCTGAACAAGAACTCCCCGTCTATTGGAGAGTCCTTGAGCGAGCCATTTTCCGGATCAAAAGGCAGATAGATGGCGGACAGCGAGAAAGGGAAACGACCGTGGGTACTCCAAGCTACTTCCAGTGTGAATTCATCGTCTTTTGGGGAAATTAAAAGGACCAGAAACGTTGACACATCAGGTCGCAATGGTAGTGCGAAACAGTGAAACCCTCTTGGCAGCTTGACTGAAGCGTCCTTTGCGGATCCAGGCACAAGCTCCTGAAGCTTCTTGGTAAATTGTTGGACAACTCTCTTACTAAGAGTGCTGAGCATGAAGAAATTCCTCGCAAATCACATTCCGAAATACAACCGCAACACTTGATAAAGCCCATTAATCCCGTCGGCAAATTGTACTCTATTGAAGAGATCGTCGCCTAGTGTCCTTTGCAGTCGATTGAGAGTTGAAACAGAGGGAGCACGCATACTCCATACCGTTATGTTGCCGCCATTCGCATTCGACATTGAAGTGATTTGATTTACGAGCCGAGTGAATGAACTTCCAAATTTCTGGGGGATCGAGTATTTTATTTCAAGTTGCATAATTCGATCTCCTCTTCTTAGGATGAAGTCGATTAGATTTCTACCGACCCTTTGATTTCGTAGGACTGCCTCAAAACGGAACATAGAAATCACGTTTTGTGCAAAACGTTCTGTGTGCCTTCCAACCGCCTGCCAGTATCGGCCTAATATTGTTCCCCCTGCAGCAAACGCGGATTGTGCCCGTGCCGCTTGAAGTGACATATATCTTTGGGCTCCCAACGCCAAAGAAGTAAGGGATAACCCGCTAGGATCCGCCCCCATTACCGGGTTCCCATGCGTATACAAATACTTATGGAAACTCTGCGGATCCTGGGAATTCCCCGCAAACGGATCCAATCGATTAAACCGCCCCGAGTTCGGATCGTAATACCGAGCCCGCAAATACTGCTGGCCGATCCGAGAATCGAATTGTTCGCCACTGTAGAGCAGCGTGGTGAGGGCGGCGGCTTCGGTGGTTCCTACTACCCCAGCGATCGCGTTGCGAATCGCCAGCATCTGGCCGTAGGCTTCGTAGGTGTAGACCTGGGCAATCGCGGCGGCTGCATCGTAGAGGACTTTTACGCTGCTATGCCCGTCGTGGCCGAAGATGTGGGTCGTTGGCGTGACAGGGACACCGCCGGTGTACTCGGTGACGGTTTGGCTGATTTCATCGTGGCCGAAGTTGTATTCGATTACCTTGACGATGTTGCCCTGGTCGTCGTAGATGGCCTCCTTGATCACCTGCTGGTATAGCCGGTCGGGTTTTGGTGGTCGACCAGGTACTCGGTGTCGGTCGTCTCGTCCCAGGTGCCGTTGGCGTCGGTATCGACTTGATGCTTGGCACTGACGCGGATGCCGGTGGCGTCGTAGTCGTAGGTCGTCTTTTCGATTCGTGATGCAGTACCACTGGTGTAAGTGGTGACCGTGGCCGTATACAACCGACCTTGCAGGTCGTACTCAAACGACGTCTGCGAAGTGTTCTGGGAAGCTGAATTGTCAAAGACCGTTTTCGACGTC
This sequence comes from Blastopirellula retiformator, assembly GCF_007859755.1. Classification (NCBI taxonomy): domain Bacteria; kingdom Pseudomonadati; phylum Planctomycetota; class Planctomycetia; order Pirellulales; family Pirellulaceae; genus Blastopirellula; species Blastopirellula retiformator. The sequence continues at coordinate 921,546 of NZ_SJPF01000004.1, forward strand.
TGTTGCGTATGGTCGTAGGCGTAGGTGGTGGTGACGTCGACCGTGCTGTCATTATTGACATCTCGCTCTTCGGTTTGCAAGCGATCGTTGGCGTCATACAGGTAGGCGATCGCCTCGTCGACGTTGCCATCGAAGTCGCTGTCGAGTTCCTTCTTGGTGCGATTGCCGACCAGGTCGTACTCGAACCATTCGGTCTGATCGAACTGGTTGTCGAAGTGATCGATCGATTCTTCGACAAGTCGGCCTAGCTCGTCATAGGTCCAGTCGATATCGACGACATGGGGTTCAGGCGTGCCGTTTTCGTCGGAGTCGAGCCAGTACGTTTCCGTGACGCCGGTACGCTTGCCATCGGCCCGCACTTCGTAGCCGAACTCAGCGAGCTTATCGTTATCGGAAAGGTCGTCCGGCGTTGCGTCCGGAGCGTAGTGGGTGAGGACATCGAGCCGATTGAGCTCGTCGTAAACGTAGTCCTCGATCACGCCGCCCGGCAAGTGCGTTTCGTCCAGGTTGCCACGCAGGTCGTACTTATAGGTGGTGGCCAGTGGGTCGTCGAGCGACGGAGAACGAGATCATTGAGTCATGATACCGCATCTTGTTCATTATTTGCCGTTTTTTTCGATCAAGCTATTCCGTTCGAACAGCCAGGAGGGCCAAGCCATCACTGGCTACCGACTCTACGATTTCGAGCAACTCTTCTTGCAACACGCGTAGTTCGCGCCGTTCGGATAGGCCTGCACTCTTGACATGCTTTTGAAGATTGGCCGCTTGCGTCGAATCTAGATAACGCATGCCTTCGCAGTTCGGGGCAGAGGCGGACACGTGTTCTTGAAAATAGTCCCAAAAGCTTGCTTCTTCTAAATCACTATCGCTGCGTACATCTTGGTATGGAAGCGTTATTGGTTCGGCCAACGATTCAAGCAGCCACAAATAGATACCGATGGAAACTGAATCAGGCGGTTCTGGCCACAAGCCTCGGGCACTTTCCTCGACCCGATCCCGGAATACGCTCGATGCTTTCGGATCGAGCGTTCCTTTTTGCAGTGCTTTGGCTACGATTTGATTGGCAAGTCCCGCGGGCTCTGTCACTGGAAGAGGATACTTGGCGAAATCGACGGCGAAGAAATAGATCGATGGCATCGACTCAGTCCTCGACTAAGGGGCAATACCGATCGAACGATGGGTAATCAGCCGGGCAGCCGTCTCGAAGGGAAAATCCAAATCTTGCCAACCCTTCTCCCATGCCAATCCTACCAGAACGGATTCCAGTTTCGCCGTGGCATCGAGAAGAACGTTATTCTCGCAGGCAGAACTATTCACGAATCGATCCGTCGAGGCGATGATGGACTGGGTAAATTTGGCCTGATCATCGTTCTGCAGGGCATGAAATGCCTGAAGCAAAAGCTTCGGTCGCTTTTTTCGCGAATTACCCAGTTGCGTGAGTTGCTGGGTGACATTCATTGGTTCACTTCGCATCGAAGAGGCAATGACCAACAGCAAGTCTCCATGCAGTGGTTCCTCTGGAATTGCCATGGGTTCGACCTGAAGCTGCGGTACGAGGTAATCCGCGAATTGAGTTCGAACTTCGTGCTGATTGCTAAGGGAAGCCAATAGAAACGAACGTAGAGAAACTGTGTACCATTCTACTTTAGGAGCAGCAGCTAAGATCTTTGGGCCAACGAGATTGAAATAAAGCTCTGCTAGTTCGAGCCCCTTTTGGCAATATGCGAGTGCTGGAGTTTCATACGGAAATCCAAAATGACGTATCGTCAATCCCCACATGCAACTAGTTATTGCTCGTAAGGCACGATCGGTACGTTGTTCATCGTCACTCGCCCTGTCAACTCGTTTGTTAAACCGCGATACATCTCCATCGAAATACTCTAGCTGCTCCCTAAGGTTCGGAGAAAGTTCTTGTCCGGTCACGTCGAAATACGTTTTGGTCATATGGCTCCTCGGTTGATTTAATAGGGCTTATTCCACTCATCGCCCCACCACTTCATGTTCGAACCGGTAGGAGGTTCGTATTTTTGCGCGGCAAAATGCAATTGCGTGTTAGGATCACGGAGATTCAATCTTGCGATAGCAGCAAGCATCGGTGATTTATCGTCGTAGGCGTCTTCGAGTGATTCTCCAAATGATGTACCTTGATTCTGATCGATCATCCTCTTCATCCAATGGGTAATCCAGTCTCCCATCATCTGTCTTCCATATTTAGCGCCCCCTAAACCAGCTTTGCCTCCCTTTGCCTCGAAGATGCCCCAAAGTCCGGTTGACCGCTGTCGTGCAACTTGGTCTGGACCGTGAACGGCATGAATTGTTAGGGGGGCCATTTCAAAATCCAGGGCGTACAGGATAAGCCCGAGTCCTAACTCTCCTATGATTTCAGAAACTTTGGAATGGAACATACCCCAACCGTAAAAACGTGAGGCGGTTTTATTGAACTTCTTCAGGACCTTTTTGGGGAGAGTGATTTTGCGCGAAATAACTTTATCCGGAAGATATGTAATTGCTTTACTAATCCCCACTGCTGCCAGGGAGTTCGTTATGCCCTTGATGTCGCTTGGATCAAATGAAAGCAAATCAATAATATCAGCAATGTCTTGTGCGGTATCTCTCACCTTGTTAAAGATCTTTAGAGCTTTCTGATAGATCTGCATTGTGCGTTTAAAGCGGTGAGCTGTACTAATGGCATTAACGCTTGCACTTGCATCTTTAGAATCTGTAGAAACGCTAATGTCGACGGAAGCAAGCATGCTGATGACATCAAACACTCCCGTCGGATCCAGCCCCATCACCGGGTTTCCATGCGTATACAAATACTTATGGAAACTCTGAGGGTCCTGAGAATTCCCCGCGAACGGATCCAACCGGTTAAACCGCCCGGAGTTCGGATCGTAGTACCTTGCCCTGAGATACTGCTGACCAATCCGAGAATCAAACTGCTCACCGCTATAGAGCAGCGTAGTTAGGGCGGTGGCTTCGGTGGTTCCTACTACCCCGGCGATTGCATTATGAATCGCCAGCATTTGGCCGTAGGCTTCGTAGGTGTAGACCTGGGCGATTGCCGCGGCTGCGTCGTAGAGAACCTTCACGCTGCCGTGGCCATCGTGGCCGAAGATTTCGGTGTGCTGTGCAGTGACTTGGCCAGCCGTATTATATTCGGTGACGGTCTGGCTGATTTCGTCGTGGCCGAAGTTGTACTCGATGACTTTGACGACGTTGCCCTGGTCGTCGTAGATGGTCTCCTTGATCACCTGCTGGTAGCCGGTCGGGTTTTGGTGGTCGACCAGGTACTCGGTGTCGGTCGTCTCGTCCCAGGTGCCGTTGGCGTCGGTATCGACTTGATGCTTGGCACTGACGCGGATGCCGGTGGCGTCGTAGTCGTAGGTCGTTTTTTCGATTCGTGATGCAGTACCACTGGTGTAAGTGGTGACCGTGGCCGTATACAACCGACCTTGCAGGTCGTACTCAAACGACGTCTGCGAAGTGTTCTGGGAAGCTGAATTGTCAAAGACCGTTTTCGACGTCTGTTGCGTATGGTCGTAGGCGTAGGTGGTGGTGACGTCGACCGTGCTGTCATTATTGACATCTCGCTCTTCGGTTTGCAAGCGATCGTTGGCGTCATACAGGTAGGCGATCGCCTCGTCGACGTTGCCATCGAAGTCGCTGTCGAGTTCCTTCTTGGTGCGATTGCCGACCAGGTCGTACTCGAACGTCTCGGTTTGATCGAACTGGTTGTGGAAGTGGTCGATCGTTTCCTGCGTCAGGCGGCCCAGGGCATCGTAGGTCCAATCGATGTCGACCGTGTGGGCCTCTGGCGTGCCGTCTTGGTTTTCGTCGAGCCAGTACGTTTCGGTAACGCCGATCCGCTTGCCATCGGCCCGCACTTCGTAGTCGAACTCAGTGAGCTTGTCGTTGTACGTCGACCGCTTGTTCGTCTACTGTCCTAAAGTCGTGGGTTATCGCAAGGCACGAACGACGTTACAGCACTGCCTAAGTCCCTAGCCAGTGGTAGAAATTGTGTAGCCGAATGCCCAAACGCACGCATGGTGAAGTTTGGACGGATGGTCATAAAGTTCGGTATATAGTAATGACACCAGTTATGGCAAATGACAACCGAGTCATTGCAAAACATAATAATATTACGAGGGTCTGATGCCGGCTGGTATAATGTATGTGAAGGAAGCAAATCCAGAATGTCATCACGGTCAAGATTTGGATCAAGCTCAATTGTTCCTAAATACTCCACATCCCTTGACTCCAACAACGCATCCCTTTCGAGCACCTGACTAATCGAGTCGTAGACGATGTCGTGAGTTCCGTGCAATCGGGAAATTCCGATTTCGCCGGAAGGGAAGAGATCAAGTCCATCTGGTTCATGCGTCTCGTCCGTCTGACAATCCGGAACGATCACCTCAATTCCGGAGGTAAAGATTCGACGCGATAAGTAAGCATCGACGGATTCGTTCGGATTGGGTTGGAAAAAGGCCACCTCAAATCTAGGCGTCTCAAAGGAACAACGCGACGGATAACTAAAGGAAAGAAAACGCTGTAGTACCGAATTCTGTTCTGTGGATAACATTGGATGGGGACACATGTCACAACTGATAGAAGTTCGTCCCCAAGTCGCACAGAATTCTTCACATAAGTTTGTAAGGACCATCGTGCCTACAATAATACTATCCAGGAGGAAGGAGTGTCACTAGACTTGAAAGGTATGTCTGACAGCTACGACATGCATCAACAGATTCCAACAATCACGGCGATTGCGCCATGATGGGCAATCTGCGATAATCCGGCAAATACGTCTTGGCGTTTTTGCGACATTCGTTTCGCCGCCAGGCGTTCGCTTTGCAGGGAGGTCTTCCGCATGTCTTCTGCGGCCGCTTCGATTCAACAGCACTTTGCCGACCTGACCGATCCGCGCACGCGGAAGGTGACTTATCCGCTGGTCAACATCGTCACGATGTCGCTCTGCGCCGTGCTCGGCGGGGCGGATGATTTTGTCGCCATCGCCGATTGGGCAGAGGATAAGAAGGAGTGGCTCTCGAAGTTTCTCGACATGAGCACCGGCGTCCCTTCGCACGATCGCTTCAACGCGATTCTCGGCGCGCTCAAGCCGGCCGAGTTCGAGAAGTGTTTGCTGAGTTGGATCACGGCGCTGCAGGACATTACCGACGGACAAATCATCGCGATCGATGGTAAAAATTTGCGGCACAGTTTCGACGCCGCCAGCAGCAAGGCGGCCATTCACATGGTCAGCGCTTGGGCGACCGCCAACCATGTCAGCCTCGGTCAAGTGGCGACCGACGCCAAGAGTAACGAGATCACGGCGATTCCGAAATTGCTTGAAATCATCGAGGTTTCCGGCTGTTTGGTGACGATCGACGCGATGGGTTGTCAGAAAGAAATCGCCGCCAAGATCGTCGACGCAGGCGGCGATTATTGCCTGGCGATCAAAGGAAATCAGCGATACCTGCACCAGGCGATTCGCGATCACTTCGTCGCCGCGATGGAAGTCGACTTCAAGAAGCTGAAAGTTCATCGTCACGAGACACACGAGAAAGGGCATGGCCGCGAGGAGTCGCGCTACTATTATCTCTGCCCGATCGATGCGGAGGACTTTCCGTACGCGAGCAAGTGGAAGAATTTGAAAGCGATCGGCATGACGATCAACATCGTGACGCAAAACGGCAAAGAGACAAGCGACGTCCGCTACTATATCGTGAGCAAATACCTCACGGGCAAACGCTTCGCCGAAGCGGTGCGTGGTCACTGGAGCATCGAGAACAGTTTGCATTGGCAACTCGACGTAACGTTCGGCGAAGACCAAAGCCGCATCCGAAAAGGAAGCGCCGACATCAACTTCAGCCTGCTGCGAAGAACGAGCTTGAGCCTCTTGAAGAACAACAAAACGGCCAAGGTGGGCGTGAAGAACAAGCGGCTAAAAGCGGGGCGGAACGACGCCTATCTGCTGGAAGTGTTGCTGGGGACGTAATTTATGGTGCGATCGCCGTGACTTTGGATATGCTGCAATCCCATTTCAAGGACACACCAGATCGGAGAATGAATCGCCGACGAACCACAACTTCCCCGCGCCATGTACTCAACGATGACCTTAATCATCCTTCACCCTCAATTTCTACTTCGCGAAAAACACGGCCGGGTGGCACTGTTCGCCCATCTTTGTCTTGGGTGCCACTGTCGTCTGCGACAGTGCCAAGTGCCTCAATTCAGTAAAGTATTGAATTGTGGACGGGAAGTCAAAAGAATAGCTTGCCTGAGATTCTTGCGTTGCTGACCCCGTCACATGGTCAGGTTGAAGAGCACTGTCGCAGACGACCGTGGCGTCCTTTGGTTGGCGACCGGTTGCACTCGGCAGGCACGGCCTGCCCTACGATTGAAGGGCGAATTTTAGTTCTTCTTGAACCATTGAATCCGCTTCAATTTCGGCTCTTGCCTGCAGTGCATTTCGCGACTCGGAGCAGCCATACTTCGATAGCGCCCAAGCGGCTGCTCCGCGGATCAGCGGCTCTTCATCGTTTAATCCCTTAACCAGCGCCGGCACCGCGGCGGGCGTGGGTCGGTTGCCCAGTGCGATTGCTGCGTTGCGCAGTAGGCCTCTGCGGCGTGGGCGCCAGATGGGCGATTTGCGGAAGCGGTGGCGGAATGTTTCGTCGTCTAAATCAAACAGCGCGATCAGGTCGAGCGGGTTGTTGCCGCGCTGGGGGAGGAATTGTTTCTCGGCGCTGTGGGGCGCTTTGCGGTTCCAGGGGCAGACGTCTTGGCAGAGGTCGCAGCCGAAGACCCACTCGCCGATTCCGTCGCGCAGGTCGCGGGGGATCGGGCCGCGTAGTTCGATCGTCAGATAGCTGATGCAGCGGGTGGCGTCTAAGACATGCGGCGCAGGGAAGGCGTCGGTTGGGCAGACATCTAGGCACGCCGTGCATGTGCCGCAGTGGCTGGCGGTGTGGGGCTCGTCATACTCAAGCTCGACATTGGTCAGCAGCGCGGCGAGGAAGAAGAGACTGCCGGCATGTTTGTTGAGCAGCAGCGTGTTCTTGCCGATCCAGCCGAGGCCTGCCAGGTTGGCGAAGTCGCGCTCGAGCAGCGGCGCGGTGTCGACCACGCCGCGGGCATCGGCGTCGCCGGTCCGTTGTTGAACCTCCCGCTTGAGCGCTTTCAGCTTGTCGTGAATCAGATCGTGATAATCGACTTCTCCCCAGGCGTAGCGCGAGACTCTCCCCTGCCCCGCTGCGGATTGCCGCGGCGGATCGGTGCGGTAGGGCAAGGTCAGCATCACGATGCTGCGGGCGCCGTCTAGCACCAAATTGGGATCGGCGTAGGCGTCGACGCGATCGGCCAGGTACTGCATTTCGCCGGCGTATCCGGCGGCCAGCCAGTCGCGGAAGGCGTCGATACCGGTCGGCGTTACCGCCGGGCAGACGCCGACATGCAGGAAGCCAAGCCGGTGGGCCGCTTCCTTAATTGCGCGGGTGAGCGTTGATGGATCGAGAGAACAGGTCAAGCGTTTTTTATTTGACTGCTAGCGGTTCGTAATTAGCGTGGAACTTATTGAACCAAGATAGGTGCTTATCGTCTCCCCCGACAAGCGAGTCTCCCCAATGTTACGCTCTCTTTTGTTCGGCCTGGTGGCCGTCGCTGCGGCTTGCGCCATGAGTTCGTCCGCCGACGCTTACTTCCCCGGTTGTTTTGGACCGCGGGCTGGCTTTAGCGGTTACGGCATCACCAACTTCGGCGGTTACGGCGGATTTGGCTACTACAGCAACAATGTTCCGACGCCCCCGTACTACGCGATTCACCCGCCGGTCTATTATTCGCACTCGGTCGCTCGCCCGTACGGCATCAGCCCGTTCGCGATCAGCAGCTACCAACCGTCGCAGCGGGTCGTCTATCAAGCGCCGACGCCGGAGCCGCAGGTCGTGATTAACCCGTACGTTGCGACCGAAGTTCCGGTTGCGACCGAAGAAGCCGCCCCCGTCGCCGAAACGCCGAGCAACGAAGCTACGGACGAAGCGGCGACCGAAGCCCCGGCCGTGGAAGAAGCGGTTCCTGCAGCGGACGAAACGACTGCTAGCCCGTGGCCGACGCCGCAGGTGGTGATCAACCCGTTCGTCGATTCCAGCGAAGTTGTGCCGGTCAGCTTTACGAAAATTGTGAATCCGTAGTCAGATTTTCGAAAATAGGCCTTGGTCGGCGCCAGCGTTCTAGCTATCCTTCCGCGTGCTTGCATCGACCTAATGGAACCTGCTCGTCCTCCTTTCAAGGCAATGAGGACGAGCTTCAAGCGTCCGATTTCAAGATCGAACGAGACGCTGCAAGGGAAAGGAATTCCCGATGAATCGCGTATATCTAGGGCTGGCTATCGTCGCGTGCGGACTGACGCTCGGTTGTCAAAAGAATAGTTCGCAGCTCAATCCGTTCGCCGCGTATGGGCCGCAGCGGGTTCCGCCGCCGGCGACCGGCAGCTATGGGCAGCCTGCGACAACCGCCCCGTATTATCAGCCGCAAGCAGGGGCTGCTCCTGCCGCGACGTTGGGCACGCCGGCGGCTGGCGCTCCGGCAACCGGCGCGTATGCTCCACTGGGCGGCAATCTGGCTCCTCCGCCGGCCGGCGCCGCTCCGGCGTTAAGCGCCCCACCCGCGACCACGTATCCGTCGACCGGCGCTCCGCCGGCCACGCAATGGCGCGGTTCGAGCCTGGACACGGCCAGCAATTCCAACATTCAACTGACCAGCGCCCAGGAACCGGTCCAGTCGGTGACCACGCCGGTCCCGGCATCGGGCCAATCGACCTTGCAAACCCAGGGAATGCGGGTCAATGAGCCTGCGGGCGGCCTCAATTGGCAACCGGTCAGCCAGTAATTGCTGCGGCAAGCGCGGCTTGACGGCAAGCGGCATGCCGCCGACGATAGAGCGTTATGAATGACTCCGCCGACAATGCGCTCCCCCCAATCTCGGTAGAGCCGCTGCAAATCGGGGATCTGGTGATTGATCCCCCGATCCTGCAAGCGCCGATGGCGGGCTACACCAACTACGCCTTCCGGCAGATTGTCCGCGAATATGGGGGCGTCGGGCTGCAGGCGACCGAAATGGTCTCGGCCCGCAGCTTTGTCTGGCTCGATCAGCAGGCGGAGTTCCCTGATCGTCTGTGGGGCGTCGAAGACGAAGCCCGGCCGCTGGCGGTGCAGATGTGGGACAACGACCCTGACACGATGGCCCGCGTGGGCGAACGGCTGGTCGGCGAATTCGGCGTCAGTGTGGTCGACATCAACTTTGGCTGCCCGGTCAAGCAAGTGACGCAGTCGGCCCATAGCGGATCGTACCTGCTGCGGTGGCCCGAGAAGATGTTCTCGATCATTCAGCGCGTCGTCCAGGCATGTGCTCCGACGCCGGTGACGGCCAAGATTCGTCTCGGCTGTAGCCGCGAGTGCATCAACGCCCACGAGATCGCCCAGGTGGTCGAAGAGGCAGGCGCCGCCGCACTGACGGTGCATGGCCGGACTGCCGCTGACTTCTTTAAGGGAAGCGCCGACTGGGAGAAGATCTCGGAGATCAAACCGTACCTGAAGAAGATCCCGCTGATCGGCAATGGCGATCTCGATTCGGCCGCCAAGGTGGTCGAGGCGTTTCGCAGCTACAACGTCGACGGCGTGATGATCGCCCGGGCCTGTTTGGGCCGCCCGTGGTTGTTTGCCCAAGCGGCGGCCGCGCTCAAGGGAGAGCCGGTTCCGGCTGACCCGAGCCTGACCGAGCAGCGGGCCTGTCTGCTGCGGCACTACGACCTGGTGGTGAAGCGGTTTGGCGTTGAGAAGGGAACGATGCTGATGCGGAAGTTCGCCTGCTGCTATGCGACCGGCATGTACGGCGCCCGGGCGTTTCGGACCGCGGCGGCGAAGGTCTCGTCGCAGGCCGAATTCTATGAGATTGTCGAGAATCTGTTTCCGCGCGATCCAGCGCCGGAAGCGGTGGAATCGGCCGGGGCTTCGTAGTAGGTCTATTCCCCTGGCGCCATGCTCTTCTCGCGAAGACGCGATAAGAAGATGGCGCCAGCGGTGGCTGGCTGGTACCCGGTTCGCACTGCTGGGCAAGCCAGCAGTGGCACACGTTAGAGAGCAGGCGGGCGTCTACTCTGCTTCGACCAACTGCTCCTCTTCCGCGTTCTCTGGCGGCGACAGTATCTGGCAGAAGACGAAGAAGCCGGGGAAGAAGTTCTTGTTCGAGACTGGTTCGTGGATGACCGATTTCTGGTTGTTGACTTGCCAGATGTGGAAGTTGCCTTCCTGAATATCGAAGTTCGCAATCTGGTTCCAGGGTAGCTGGACCGGCGTTTTCTTGCCGCCGAAGAACGAGGTCGGCACGAATTCGAGATACTCGTCGTAGAAAGTGATTGCCGGCGTCCAGGCGACTGGGCGGCCAGCGGCGATTTCTTGTAGCATCGCCGCGCCGATTACCGATGAGACTTGGTTGCGAAGCACATCCAGGTCATCGTCGGCGCCGCGGATGTTGGCGCTGTAGGTGATCTTCTTGCTGTCGGTACCAAGACGGGGCTCGAACGACATTTGCGTCTGCGTGCCGGTGTAGGCGCCGTTGTAGTAGTGGCGGGTCGCCGAATAGGTGAACGATTCGACATCTTCGTACCGCAGCTCTTGCTCGCCGAACATGCCTGATTGATAGACCCCATGTTCGTGACAGCGGAACGAGGTCTTTTCGCAGTAGTAATAGCTAAACGCGCTGATGGCGATCACCGCAAGCGGCGCCGCGATGCCGAGCAGCGGGTGGATGACGAAGAGCAGCAGGCTAAGAATCGTCAGCGTGATCGCCACGAACCAGCCAACCGCACGGAAGCGAGTTGCCCGTTCAAACAACACGCGGCCCAGGCCATTGACCGGGGTATGACTGGAATCGCGCTCGGGGATCAGCTTATGCAGCATTCGGATCAACAGGTACGAGTTGCGGCCTTTGATCGGAAACTTGATCGACGCATGCTCGTCATCGTGCCGCCAGATGCAGACCTGGTCGCCGTAGACGTCGACTGCCTGCAGTTGCTCAAACGGAACGAGACTGTCTTGCGACGTCCCGACCGCCAAGGCCGATTGGCTGATCGCCCACCCTTCGCCGGCCGCATGTTCGCCTCGCTCGAGCGCCTCGGACGCGCGGTGCTCGAGCATGTCGAGCAGGCGGTTATGCAGATCGGCGACCTGGTCGGGGCGATCTTCTTTGATGCGGTAGTTCATCACGATCGGCTTGTCGCGATCGACGACCCAATAGCGAACGTCACGCTGGATGCCGGCCGCGTTGCCGTTGTTAAAAATCTTCTTGTCCCAGAGCGACATCGCCAGCACGTCGGCGTCGGCAAACGTGTGGTCCTCGCCCAGTTCGGAAATGGCGAAGCCATGCCCCAAGTCGGCGCACCAGACCCGGCCGCGTCGTTTGAGGAAAGCGATCGTTTCCATGATGCCGGTGACGATCAGCCCGCCATAAAAGAAGAAGTCGTCCGCCCCGTCGTTATTGGGCTGAAAACCAAGGACGATCCCGATGACGACCAGAATCGGACCAACTGCCCGCAGGAGGTGAATGACCCACGAAATCTCGCCCCGAACGAGGACGCGATGCGGTTCTGCTTCTTGCATGACTTGCCTTTCATGCGCGAGAAAAGTGGCGGCACATGGGAGAACGTCAGGGGATTCGATTTTTATAGCCGACCGCCGGGGGGAATGCAATCTTTGCCGAGGAAGAAGCTGGGCCACCCGGTCCATGGACTGGCGCACGAAAAAAGGAGCCGTTTTCGGGTGAAAGCGGCTCCTTTTAGGATTGTCATCTATTGCCTAGCGGCTGGTCTTGGCCTGACCGGCGACTTTCGCTTCGGGGGCGGCGCCCAGGAAGGTCATCAGGTCGGCGATTTCTTCGGCGGTCAGCTGATCGAGCAGGCCTTCCGGCATCACGCTGGTCGGGCTGCTGGCGATCTCGTCGATCTCGTTGGCCATGATCGTCCGCTTGGCGCCATCTTGGCCAGTCAGGATGACGTCGCCGTCAGTGGTGCGAGTCACTAAGCCGACCAGGACCTTGCCGTCCATCGTCAATACTTTGCGAGCCGCGTACTGATCGCTGATCACGTGCGACGGGAACAACACCGACTCCAGGATCTGACGTTTCTGGAAGCGACGGGCAACCTCGGTCAAGTCAGGACCGACCGCTTCGCCAAACGAGCCGACGCGGTGACACGCCGCACACTGGGCCTTCTTGAAGACCTGCTTGCCGTTGGCGTGATCGCCCCCCTGGAACTCGTCGTCGGTCAGGTAGTCGACCAACTCATCCAGGTTCCAGTTCCCCTTGGCGAGGTCGACCGGTTTCGCTTCCGGCATTTCGGGATGGTTCTCGGCGAACCAATCTTGCCAGGCGACGACGCGATCGGCGATCGGCGCGGTGTTGCTGGCCGGAAACTCGCCGGTCCATTTTTCGAGCAGGCGAATCGCGTTGATTCCCCCTTCGTCCTGCAGTTGGTCGGCCAAAATGATCAACTGGCGGATATGTTCCGGATTGGTCGACGTGGCCGGGGCGTTGCGCAACTTGGCGAGGACCGCACTGGCGAATTCCCCCTTCAAGATCGAGAGGCTGTCCAACAGCAAAGCGAAGTTTTCGCCGGTCGGCTGCTGGGCCAGACCCATCGCGACCGAGGCTCGGCGTTCCGGATAGTCGCGATAGACCTCTCGCAGATAAGCCATCATCTCGTCGTTGTCGCTTTCGGCCAGGATCGCCACGATCCCCATCTGCAGCCGCTCGATCACGGCGCCTTCGCGGCCCTGCAGCTTCCTGTCGACGCCGCACAGGGTGTCGATGATGAAGGCCGGACGTTCTTCCGGCAGTTCAAACAACGCCGCCAAGGTCGCGTTCGGCCAGACGTCGCCGACGGTCAACAACAACAGCTTCTCTTCCGGGTCCAGATGTTTGACGAACTGCTTAGTCGACATTTCGACATAGCCTCGCAACCCTTCCCCGCCGTCGATCTCCAACCCCTTCTCAAGATGGCCGATCAGTTTCAGCTTCTCTTCGCGGGACCAGCCAGTCGGAATGAAGGTCATCTGCATCGCCAGGAACAGGCGTTCGCTGTTCGGGATGTTGCTGTCGAGGTGAGTGATGTACCGATCGGTGATCGAACCTTCCTGCAGGAAGGCGAGCGTCTGAATCAACTCGCGATTCATCACGTGATCGCCGGCCGGGAACTCGCGGGCAATCTGTTCGCCCAGGCGTCCCAGTTCCGAGTTCTTCATTTCGCCGCGGAAAATCGCGACCTGAATCACTCGCATGATGTCTTTGAAATCCTGGTCGGTCAGGTAGGTGTCGAGCAACTCGCTGGCCCGGTTGCAGATCTTGACCGCCCGGTCGTGCGTCGGATCGGCGATCATCGCCGCCACGGCGCCCATGTTGAACAGGTGAGCGTCCTTGGTCGACAGGATTTCGCCAAACCACTCGTCGACCGGCTGACGTTCCAACAACCGGCGACCCGCCCAGGCTTCGCGACGATCGGTCGAGGTTAAAATCGGCTCGATCAGGCTCAGCGGGATCTTGGCGTCCTTGTAGGCGAGCGCTTCGGCGGCCGAGCGGCGCACCTTGGGGCTGGCGTCCGACAGCATATCGGCGATGCGATCCGCCGCTTCCGATTCGTTGCGGAGGCTGAGCAGTTTCAGCGTCTTCATTCGCACGTCGGCGTCGGGATCATTGGAAAGCTTCAGCAGAAATTCGATGCTCGGCGTCGGGCCGTACAGTTGCATCAGTTCGAGGGCCCGAACGCGGAACTGCGACGGGTTTTTCTCGGCGATGGCGACCCCTTGGACTTGGGCGTCCCAGGTGTTGCCCATGTCGGCTTGAATTTCGGCGATGTGCTGGCGACCCCAGGCGCTATGCGGCTGCGGTTGGCGAACGGCGGCGACAATGCCGGTTTCGTCATCCTTCAGCTGGCCGGCCGGTTCATCGCCTTTCCAGACGATGCGGTAGATGCCGCCGTCGGTTCCGCGACCGCCGGTGCTGATGTACAACCAACCGTCGGGGCCAACGTCGATGTCGGTGGCGTTGAACTGCTTCCCTTCCAGGAAGTCTTCCTGCGAAGCGCGGTAGCCGGCTCGGTCGGTGATGAACTGCAGCGTGGTGATGCGGCCATTCGACCAATCGCACGCAAACAGGCGATCCTGGTAGCGGGGCGGATATTTCTGGTGATCATAAAAGACCATGCCGGTCGGCGAGGCGGCCTTGGTTTCCAGCGTCGCCGGCAGGCTATCGATGTAGAACGACGGCCACTTCGCCCAACCGCTGCGCCAACCGAACTCGGCGCCAGGGATGACCTGCAGCACGCGCGGCGGCAAGTGCCAGACGAGGCCTTCGTCCCATTCCATGTCCGAGTCGTAGGTGAACAGTTCGCCGTCGCGATTGAACGACAGGTCGAACGCATTCCGCAGACCGCCGGCGACCACTTCGACAAAGCTGCCGTCGACATCGGTCCGCAGGATCATCCCGCCGGGCGCTTTGACGCCAACCGCATGTCCGCCGGGATCTTCAAAGCGTTTGACCAGGTCCCCTTCGTAGTAGTTGCGATGGGGGCTGGTTTCGGAAATCTGGCCGGCCATTTGCGTGTGGTTGCCGACCGTCAGATAGATCAAACCGTCAGGGCCGAGCGCCATTTGGTGGGCGCCATGTTCGCCAAGCGGGCCGGTGAACTTGATCAACGTTTCGCTGATCGAGAGCTGACCATCCTGGTCTTCGTCTTTCAGGTGATACATGGCGGTCCCTTGCGGGCCTTCGCCGATGGCGTAAACGTCGCCGTTAAGCGGCAGGATTCCCTGCACGTTTTTCACTTCGTCGCAGTAGACGCGGCCGGTGTCGACGACGCCATCCTTGTTCTCGTCCGAGAAGATCATCAGCGGGCCACCCTCTTGCGAGGCGACGATGCTGCCGAACTCATTGAAGGCCATCGCCAACAGCGAACCGGTCTTTTCGGCCGAGATTACTTCCTGAATCGCGAAGCCCGGCATGATCTGGAAGCGGGGCTCTTCTTTCGGGGCGATGGGAGTCGAAACGGTTGTGGTGGTCGGATCGTCGACCGACGGAACCGGAATCGCTCCTTCGGCCAACCACGGAGCGGTCGTGCCCCTCGGGCCGTAAACCTGCACCGCCGACCACTGTGAGTCGTTGTATTGCGTCGATTGCCACTGCGGAATGATCCGCGTGCTGGCCAGCCAGGTGCCGTCGCTGACGACATCGACCGTGCGACCGTTTTGATCGGTGAACTGCAGACGCACCGCCAAAGCGGCGGTCGGGCCGGTCGTATTGGTGACCTGAACGGCGATCACGTTGCGGCCGGCGACGATGTGCCGGCTGATGTCGATTGTCCGCATTTGCTGCCAAGACTGGCCGCTGGCGACCCGATCGCCATTGATCCACAGATCGTAGGCGTCATCGGCGGCGGCCTGCAAAATCACCCGCTGCGAACCGCGGACGTTGATCGTCTTGCGGAAGAAACAGCTGGTGCGCGGGACCGCGTCTTTGGAATGCTGTGGGGCCCAAATCCAGTTGGCGGTCTCGGCATTTACCGATCCTGCGGCAATCAGCAGGAGCCCGCAAGTCAGGAGCTGAGTCAGTCTTTTCACGTTCATGGCTGGTTGGAGCATTCGAGCAGTTGGCTTAGTTACGTCGTTACTGGTCTGCCCTGTAGGGGTATGCCACCCTCCCACGACGCTTTGTCGCAGATGGAAAAATGCGGCATCATTTCATGAATCGGGCCTCGCGATTCACAAAATCAGCAAAACTGGCATTTCCGGACTAATTATGAAAAATTACCAACCGCGCCAGCGGAAACGTGCCAGCACTCTGGCGCATCCATTGCGAGAAAAGTAAGGGAAAAAAGTTGCGCATTTACTTGTTATTGACCGTTACCGCGTCAACAGAATAGGATGCAAACACCTTGTCTGACGCGAGGGGCAGCGTTTGCGGAAGCTACCTGTCTTAGCTCGCTTGGCTCTAGTCCTTAAATTCCCACCACGCGCGGCTTCGCTATCCTCTGGCGACGTCGTGGAAAGGATATTTGCTGATGAATTGGCGTTTTCTCCCAGGGTTTCTGATCGTAGCTTGCCTGCTGCTAGCGGGCGTTTCTGGATGCGGCGGTTCTGGAGGAGAGACGACGACGACTGAGCAGCCGACTACCTCTGGTAGTGGGGAAGGCGAAACGACGACCGAGACAGAAGAGCCGGAGGAAGCGGAAACGCTGCTTGAGCCGTATGACGCTCCGACGCTCGAAGAGCTGGATGAAAAAGTCAAATGGGTCGATCAGCCGGTCGTCGATCCGATCGAGCAGCTGAAGAAAGAGCTCGAAAAAGAGCCGGCGCTGACCGATGCCGAGACCGCGCTGTCGCTGAAGAACGACTTTCCGCCCAATAAAGAGAATAACGAAAAGATCTTGTCGGCCCTCGGTCGGCAGCCCTTGTCAGAGGATGAGGTCAACTACGACGCGACGATCGTGCGTCACGTTGGCGGCGACGCCAAAAGCACCAATCCGCTGATGATCAGCTCGGTCACCGAGTTCGACGTGGTTGGGCTGATGGGGATCGAGGTCTTCGGCTTCGATTGGAACATGGACCCGTTGGCCAACTCCGACTACGTCGTCAGCTGGCAGACGAGCGAGGACGGCTTGTACGACAAGGTGGTGTTGCGGGACGACATCTATTGGTCGGACGGCAAAAAGTTCACCGCCCAGGACGTGATGTTCTCGTTTCAGGTGATCATGGATCCGGCGTCGCAGGTTCCGGCCGTGAAGCAGGGAACCGATCGGATTCGCTGGGTGCAGGCCTACGATGACAACACGATCGTCTACTTCCATCGCGAGTCGACTCCGGTCAACGTCTGGAACATCAACTTCCCCGTGATTCCGAAGCACATCTACGAAGAGACGATCAAAGAAGATCCAACGATGCGGCTGAGCAAGGCGCACGCCGACCTGGAAGAGAACCCGGTCTGCGGCGGTCCTTACATGCTGGTCAAGCATGATCGCGGGCAGGAAATCGTCTTGGAACGCCGCGAAGACTTCTACATGGTCGACGGCAAGCAGGTGCGTAATAAGCCTTACTTCAAGACGATCCGCTTCCGCATTATCGAAGACCCGAATACTGCAATCCTGGCGCTGAAAACCGGTTCGATCGAGGAAATGGCGATTCCCGCCAATTTGTGGTCGACGCAAGCGGCGGATGAAAAGTTCTATGAGCACAACACGAAAGCGACCGACACCGAATGGGTCAGCTTTCATATTTGTTGGAATGTGAAGTCGGTCTTCTTTGAAGACAAACGCGTTCGCCAGGCGATGTCGTACTCGTTTCATCACGAGGAAATGCTGAACAAGCTGTTTGGGGGACTCTATGAGCCGGCCGCTGGTCCGTTTCATCCCACCTCTTGGATGGCGCCGAAGCCGTTTCCGGAACCTTACAAACAAGACTTGGACAAGGCGGAAGAGCTGTTGGACGAGGCTGGCTGGGTCGACACCGATCTGGACGGTATCCGCGACAAGAAGATCAACGGCAAGAAGGTCCGCTTTGAGTTCTCGGTCGTCTGCCCGCCGAATCCGCTGCTGGAGCGCGTTTGCAAACTGCTGAAGCGCGATCTGGGCAAGATCGGCGTCGCCTGCAACATCAAGATGGTCGAGTTCACGGCGCTCCAGCAGTTGAACCTGGATCATAACTTTGAGGCCTCGGTCAGCGGCTGGGGAACGAGCACCGATCCCTACTCGACCGAGAACATCTTCGGAACGAAAGAAGGTCGTAACTACGGCCAGTACTCCAACCCCGAAGTTGACGATCTGTTTGAGCAAGGTCTGCGCGAGTTCGACAAAGAGAAACGCGCAAAAATCTACGGCAAGGTGCACGAGATCCTGTACGAAGATCAGGTCTACACCTGGCTCTTCTATCGCAACTCGTTCTACGGTTTCAACAAGAAGCTCCGCGGTTATCGCTTTAGTCCCCGCGGACCCTACAACTACAGCCCCGGGTTTAGCGGCATTTGGGCCGCCGAGTAGGACGTAGTTTCTGGCCAGCGAAACCGAAGTAGCTTTTACTTATGCTTATTTACATCGTTCGACGTCTGTTTATCAGCGTCATCACGTTGGTTTTGATTACGGGCTGCATCTACGGATTGATCCGTGCGATGCCCGGTTCGCCGTTGACGGCGCTATTGGCTGGCGGGGGCGAAGCCTCTGACAAGTCGATCAGCACGCAACAGTACGAGCGGATGAAGGAGCAGTTCGGTCTGAACAAGCACTGGACGCTGGGTTACTTTGACTGGCTCGGCGGGGTGCTCAAGGGAGACCTGCAAAACGCGCTTTCGCGACCCGGCTCGGTCGCCAAGCTGATTGGGGACCGAATCGCGGCGACGTTGTTGCTGTCGGTGACGTCGCTCATTTTGGCGTATCTGCTTTCGATCCCACTCGGCCTTTATTCGACCGCGCGAAACGGAACCATACCGGAGCGCGGGACGAATTTGGTCCTGTACATGCTTTACTCGCTTCCCGTCTTCGTTGCGGCGCTTTACCTGCAGATTCTGTTCCACGTGAAGCTGGAGTGGTTGCCGCTGTACGGGGTGACCAGTTCCAACTACGCCGAGCTGTCGCTGTGGGGGAAAGCGTGGGACTTGTTCTTGCACTGCGTCCTGCCGGTGACTTGTTTTACCTACACCTCGCTGGCCTATTACACGCGGTTCATTAAGGCCAACATGCTGGAAGTGGTGCAGCAGGATTACATTCGCACGGCGAAGGCGAAAGGGGTCGGCCCCTTCAAGATTTTGACGGTCCACGCGTTTCGCAATTCGTTGATTCCGTTCGTCACGCTGATCGGCCTGACGTTGCCGGCGCTATTCAGCGGCGCGATCATCATTGAAAAGATCTTCAGCTGGCCGGGCATGGGCGCCCTGTTTCTGGATGCGATCAGTCAGCGCGATTATCCGCTGGTGATGGGGCTCGTCCTGTTGTTCTCTTCACTGACCTTGCTGGGCCAGTTGCTCGCCGACATTTTGTATGGCGTTGTGGATCCGCGAATCTCTTATTCCTAGACGCAGTTAAACATGTCGAGCGAACCGGCTCCTAACTCACCGACCAAAGAGCGCGAATCTTACGGTTTCTGGCGCGAGTCTTGGCGAAACTTTCGGAAGCGTCCGCAAGCGATGGCGGCGCTCGCCTTTGTCGGCTTCTTGGCGCTGGTCGCATTGACCGCGCCGATGATCGTCGGCACGCGTCCGATCGTCTGCGA
This sequence comes from Blastopirellula retiformator, assembly GCF_007859755.1. NCBI lineage: Bacteria > Pseudomonadati > Planctomycetota > Planctomycetia > Pirellulales > Pirellulaceae > Blastopirellula > Blastopirellula retiformator. The sequence continues at coordinate 940,844 of NZ_SJPF01000004.1, forward strand.
GTACAAAGGGGAAATCCACTTTCCTTGCACGTACTACTACTACCGCATCCTCGGCCTGAACTCGATGGCCTTCAAGATCGAGGCGGTCTTCACCCAAGACAAGTTTCGCGGCGTCTATCCAGGCAACCTGAAAGAGAAAGATCCCGATAGCTGGGCGATCTGGCCGCTGGTCTACCAAGATCCCTATCGGGCGATCGAAGAAGGCGAATGGCCCGATCAGCCCGAGAATCCCTATGGAGGCGCTGGTCAGCCGAATTCGTTCAACCTGTTGGGGACGAACCTCGACGGCGTCGACGTCTTCGCTCAGATGGTCCATGCGACGCAGATCTCGCTGCTGGTCGGGATCGTGTCGATGGGAATCGCTGCGACGATCGGCATCGTCGTTGGCGCCTTGGCCGGCTTTTACGGGGGCTGGGTCGACATCATCCTTAGTCGCGTGATCGAAATGGTCATGTGCCTGCCGACGCTGGTGTTGATTTTGGCGGTCCGCTCGATTTTAGATGACATCACGATCTGGCACTTGATGGTCTTGATCGGCATCACCGGCTGGACCAGCGTCGCGCGATTGACCCGCGGCGAGTTCATGAAGATCCGCGAAATCGAATACGTCTCGGCCGCCCGCTCGCTGGGCGCCGGTCAGTTTCGGTTGATGTTCGTCCATATTCTCCGCAACGCGCTGGCGCCGATCCTGGTGCCGATTTCGTTTGGCATCGCCTCGGCGATTTTGACTGAAGGCGCACTCAGTTTTCTCGGTTTCGGGGCGCCCCCGCCCAATCCCAGCTGGGGCACGCTGCTCAAAGAAGGAAGCGCCAATATTCAGTCAATGTGGTGGCTTGTCCTCTTCCCCGGCTTGGCGATTTTCTTCACCGTGCTCGCCTACAACTTGATCGGCGAAGGGGTCCAGGAAGCGACTGATCCGCGTACCCGTGAGGGAGCTTAGGCTACACCTGCCAGGCGTATTGAATCTATGACTGACGCACTCGTCCAAATCGACAATCTCAAGACCTACTTCCACACCGAAAGCGGCGTCGTCAAAGCGGTCGACGACGTTTCGCTGCATATCGACCCCGGCACCACGATGGGGATCGTCGGCGAGTCGGGGTCTGGCAAGAGCGTGACCTCGCTGACCATCATGCAGCTGCTCGCCAAGGCGGCTCGGGTCGAAAGCGGTTCGATCTCGTTTCTGGGGCGCGACCTGGTTCATCTGCCCGAGCCCGAGATGCGCAAAGTGCGCGGCAAAGACATCGGCATGATCTTTCAAGAGCCGATGACCTCGCTCAACCCGGTCTTTACGGTCGGCGCCCAGGTGATGGAAGCGATCTTGTTGCATCAGAAGGTGACCAAGGCCGAAGCCCGGCAGCGGACGATCGAGCTGTTCGAAGAAGTCGGCATCCCCAATCCAGAAGAGCGGATCGACTCGTATCCGCACCAGATGTCAGGCGGGCAAAAACAACGCGTCATGATCGCGATGGCCCTCTCCTGCAATCCGAAACTGCTGATCGCCGACGAGCCGACCACCGCGCTTGACGTAACGATCCAGGCGCAGATCCTCGACATTCTTCGCCGTTTGCGCGATGAACGAGGCATGGCGGTCTTGTTCATTACGCACGACCTGGGCGTGATCGCCGACATCGCCGACTATGTGACGGTGATGTACCGCGGCAAGATTGTCGAGCAGGGAGATGTCGTCTCGATCTTCGAGGACCCGCAGCATCCGTACACCAAAGGTTTGCTCGCCTGTCGGCCGCGGCTTGATACCAAATACAAAAAGCTGCCGACGGTTGACGACTTTATGTCGGCGACGACCGTAGACGGCGAAGTGAAGATCACCGAGAAGATCGTCGACGAAGCTCGCCTGGGCGAGTTGATGACCGAAGGCCGCGGACGGTTGCTGCACCCGAAGTCGGAACTGGACGCGATGGGGCATCCCTGGGAAGAAGGTCATCACGCGGAAGATGCGAAGATGGTCGCCGAAGGGGAAGAGCCGCTGCTGCAGGTCCGTGACTTGCATGTCCACTTCCCGGTTCGCAAAGGGATCTTCCGCACGGTCGCCGGCTATGTCAAAGCGGTCGACGGCGTCAGCTTCAACATTTATCGCGGTCAGACGCTCGGACTGGTTGGCGAGTCAGGTTGCGGCAAGACGACCACCGGTCGGGCGATCATACAGCTGATTCGTCCTACCTCGGGCACGATGCACTTTGAAGACACCGAACTATCGTGGCTCAACCCCGCCCCGTCGATGGCCGACGTGTTGCCGTGGGTGACCTACGATCGTTGGCAGCGTGCCCGCAAGCTGCGCCAACTGCGTCGCCAGTTTCAGATCATCTTCCAAGATCCGTATGGCAGCTTGAATCCGCGGATGACGGTCGAAGCGGCGATCTGCGAGCCGATGGTGATCCAGAAGATTGGCAACAAGAAAGAACGCCGCGACCGGGCCGCCGCCTTGCTCGAAGAAGTGGGCCTGAACGCGTCGCATCTGCGCCGCTATCCGCACGAGTTTTCCGGCGGTCAGCGGCAGCGGATCTGTATCGCCCGGGCGTTGACGGTGGAGCCCGAGTTCTTGATCTGCGACGAGTCGGTTTCGGCCTTGGACGTTTCGGTGCAGGCCCAAGTGTTAAATCTGTTGAAAGATTTGCAGCTGCGTCGCGGGCTGACCTATCTGTTTATCAGCCACGATCTGAGCGTGGTGAAGTTCATGTCGGATATGATCGCCGTCATGAACCAAGGGAAAATCGTCGAGTTTGGCCCGGCCGACAACATTTACGCCAACCCGCAGCAGGATTACACCAAGCGGCTGATCAGTGCGACGCCGCAGGATGACCTCGATCATATCCGTCGGCGTCAGGCCGAGCGGAAAAAGGCGCTCGAGGCCCGGATGGCGGAAGTTTAATCGGGTAAATTTTCGTCGCAATTGCCGGGGCGCCGCTGGAAAATCGCACCCCGCTTTGTAGGAATTCGGCGAATAAGGGACCAATTTTTGGACCCGCGAACCCGTTGGGGGCGATTCCGCTCCTTTGGTAGTTCGGACGCAAATTATGTCCCCCCTTCCCTCGTACAGGTAGTCGCTATAATGTCGCTTTCCAATTCAACCACCGCCCTCAGTGGTGCACTTTTAACCCCGGCAGATGGCATGTCGTCGCAGCAAATTTTCATCAACGGAAAGTACTACAGCAAAGAAGAAGCGGTCGTCAGCGTCTTCGACCATGGCTTGCTCTACGGCGACGGGGTTTTCGAAGGCTTGCGCGTCTACGAAGGCAAGGTCTTCCGGATGGAGCAGCACCTGAAACGCCTGTATGACTCGGCCAAGGCGATCTTGCTGGAAATCCCGCTTCCGATCGAAGCGATGACCGACGCCGTGCTGGAAACGGTCGAAAAGAACGGCCTAGCCAACTGCTACATCCGTCTGCTGATCACCCGCGGCGCCGGCACCTTGGGCCTTGGCCCCGAGCGGACGTCGAATCCGCAAGTGATCATCATCGTTGACAAGATCTCGCTCTATCCGGAAGAGCACTACCGCAACGGGCTTGAGATCGTCACCGCCAGCACGATTCGCAACCATCCCGGCGCCCTCAGCCCGCGAATCAAGTCGCTGAACTACCTGAACAACATCATGGCCAAGTGCGAAGCCTCGAAGGCGGGCTGCCTGGAAGCGCTGATGCTGAACCACAAAGGGGAAGTGTCGGAATGCACCGCCGATAACATTTTCATCGTCAAGAACGGCGTGTTGATGACCCCGCCGACCGACGCCGGCATCCTGGAAGGGGTGACCCGTGAAGCGGTCTTGGAACTGGCGGTCGAAGCCGGCATTCCGACGCAGGAAAAGACGCTGACCCGCCACGACGTCTACGTCGCCGACGAGTGCTTCATGACCGGCACCGCCGCCGAAGTGATCGCCGTCGTCCGCATCGATAGCCGCCCGATCGGCGACGCCCGCCCAGGCCCGATCACGCTAAAGTTGCAGGAACTGTTCCACAAGCTGGCCCGTTCGTAGTACACAACACTAGCTTTGGCGCCATGCTCTTGCGGCGTCTTCGCCGGCTTGTAGCATGTCTTCAGCCGCCAAGAAGAGATTCAAACAAGTAAGCCTGCAGGCCAGAGTGACTTCGTTTTAGTCACGCGTCCTGCGGGCTTCTTTTGTTCTTGGCCGCTTTGCGATGGATGCCGAATTCCCTTGCTCGCGCTGCGTGCTAGTTTGGGAAGAGCGATCGCTTACGCCGGGACGATCTTCTCGCGGCCTTCGGTCACGTTTTTCGTCGCGTTGCGGGTGTCGATCACCAGCTGGGCGTCGTTGACGATCTGTTGATAGTCGTAGTCGTCATGGTCGGTGACGATCATCACCGCGTCGAACGAAGCGAGGTTCGCCGGCGAAAGCTCGACGCTTTCCAGCGGCGGCAGGTCGTAGTGCCGCATCGAAGGCAGCTTCGGGATGTAGGGATCGTTGTATGACAGAACCGCGCCCCGCTCGGCCAGCAGTTCCATGATCTTGAAGGTCGGGCTCTCGCGCGGGTCATCGACGTTCTTCTTATACGCGGCGCCCAGGATCAGCACCTTGCTGCCGTTGGTCGGTTTGCGGACGTTGTTCAGCGCGTCGGCCAACTTTTGCACGACGAACAGCGGCATCGACGTGTTGATTTCGCCCGCCAGTTCAATAAACCGCGTCGGCATCTCATTCGCCCGGGCGAGCCAACTGAGATAGAACGGATCGATCGGGATGCAGTGACCGCCCAGACCTGGCCCCGGATAGAACGCCTGAAAGCCAAACGGCTTGGTCTTAGCCGCATTGATCACTTCCCAGACGTCGATGTCGAGCCGATCGAACAGCAGTTTCAGTTCATTGACCAGGGCGATGTTTACCGCCCGGTAGGTGTTCTCCAAAATCTTGCAGGCTTCGGCCACTTCGCAGCTGCTAACCGGAATCGTCTGGACGACTGCTTGGGCATAGAACGCATCGGCCAGCTTCAAGCTGACCGGATCGTAGCCGCCAACGACTTTGGGAATGCCGCTGGCGGTGAAGTTCGGGTTGCCGGGATCTTCTCGTTCGGGGCTGTAGGCCAAAAAGAAGTCGACCCCTGGCTGGAGGCCTGACTTGGCGAGAATCGGCGCCACAACATCGCGGGTGGTGCCGGGATAGGTGGTGCTTTCGAGCACGACCAATTGGCCGGGGCGCAGGTTCTCGGCGATCATCTGGGTGGTCGACTCGACGTAGGACAGGTCGGGATCGCGCGACGCGTCGAGTGGGGTTGGCACGCAGATCAACAGCACGTCCGCCTCGGCCAGTCGCTTCGGATCGCTGGTCGCGGCGAAGCGGCCGCTTTGGACCCAATCGGCGATCCACTTCGAGTCGACATGCTTGATGTAGCTATCGCCGCGGGTCAGCGCGTCGACCTTTTTCTGATCGACATCAAAGCCCAGAGCCGAGAACTCGCTGCCGATAAAGGCCTGTACCAGCGGCAGCCCAACGTAGCCAAGGCCGATTATCCCCACTTTGGCCTCTTTGGAGAGGATCGCCTGGTGGAGCTGAGTCGAGAGTTGTTCGGTGCTAGCGTCTTGGCTCATGGTTTTAAGTCGTTGAAGGTTACGCAGATGTTCCATCTTGAACACGTAATTCTAGCACAGACCTTTTCATCCGTATCATGCGAACGTTTTTCCAGGATCTTTCGTCCTAGGACCTAAGGTGTCGGGCCGACTGCGATAAGTAATTGCGGGCGGGGGAAACCCGCCGGTCATAAACGCAGGAAGCAAAAAGGAACAGACTCATGGCGAAGTATTACGTTGAATCGGGTTCGGTCCGTTTGGTCATTCAAGCCGCTGACGCTCGCCGCGCCGCCCTCTGGTCGGTCCACCGCGTAATGGAGCAGGTTCTGCCGCTGGTCGAAGAAGTGCCGGACGAAGCGGATCAAGAGCCGGTGGGCGGCATGGTGCTGGGGGATGCCATCACCCTGAACGAACAAGGTTTCGACCGCCTCGCCGACACGCAATACGACACGCTGGAAGTGGTCGCCGAGTGGAGTCAACTAATGCTGGCGCTCGACAAGATCGAAAACCTGGCCCGGGGAGTTTGCTGAGAAAAGCGGAAAGTGGAAAGCTGAAAGCGGAAAGCGGAGGAAGCCGGCAACACACTAAGGGCGAGACGCGAGCCGAGGGAATGCGTGTCGCAGCGTCGAAGAGGCGGATCGTTTCGTTCCGGGCTGAACCGATGTAGAAGCTCTCCTCCGACGGACGCCGCTTTCCCTCGGCTCGCGCCCCGGGCTACTATCCTTGGAACGAGGGAAATCCCGATTTCCCCAAAACCATTTTGCCTAGCTTCTCGTACTACCTGTGAGCAACCCATTGAGGTTGTTCGCTTGGCCTTGTTCGACTAAACTTCGCCACAACAATTCGCACGCGTAGCGATTGCGGCATGGAAGCTAGCAAAGAGGATCGCACAGCATGGGCGTTTCGGTCGTCGTTCCGATTTTTAACGAACTCGAAAATATCCCCCACCTATACCAACAGATTCATGACGTCGTCGCCAATTTGGACCGGCCTTATGAAATCATCTTCGTCGACGATGGGTCGAATGATGGGACGTTGGCTCGCGTGCAAGAGATCGCCGCGACCGATCACAATGTGAAGGTGGTCGAGTTCCGTCGCAATTACGGTCAAACCGCCGCGATGCATGCCGGCATTCAATACGCGTCGCTCGACGTCGTGATTACGATGGACGGCGACCTGCAGAACGATCCGACCGACATCCCCATGATGTTGGCCAAAATCGACGAAGGATACGACCTGGTGCATGGTTGGCGGAAGAATCGCCAAGACGCGCTCGTCAATCGCAAGCTGCCGTCGAAGATCGCCAACTGGTTGATCTCGAAAGTGACCAAGTTTCCGATCCATGACCTTGGCTGCACGCTGAAAGCGATCCGCCGCGAAATCGCGCAAGAGCTCGAACTTTACGGCGAAATGCATCGGTTCATTCCGATTCTCGCCCATCAGCGCGGCGCTCGCTGTGTGGAAGTGGTGACCAAGCATCATGCTCGCCGCTTCGGTACTACCAAGTACGGCATCGGCCGCACTACCCGCGTGGTGCTCGACTTGCTGACGATCACCTACATGCTTAACTTCTTCGCCAGCCCGATGAAGCTGTTCGGACGGTTGGGACTTGGCTGTTTGGCGCTCTCGGCCGCATCGGCGCTCGGCGTGGTGGCGATGAAGCTGATTGGCGGCGTCGACATGACCGGCAATCCGCTGCTGCTGCTCTGCGTGTTGTCGACGATTATGGGGGGGCAGTTTTTCAGCCTCGGCATGATCGGTGAAGTCAACGCGCGAATCTACTATTCTGACGCCCGCAAGCAGCCTTATGCGGTGCGAACGCTGACCAACTTCGATCCGCAGTTTGATTCGTCGGTGCCGCTCGAACGTCGGGCGGCTTAAGGGCGACTTGTCGTCAGCCGCTGGCGGTTGCGATATGATACGAAGCGACGTTTGTCGTTTCGTATCCCCCGCCCCGGCAGGTTGACGCATGATGAAAGCCGCTTACTTCTCGGAGCCCGGTCCTCCGTCCGTGATTCAGTATGGCGATCTGCCGACTCCGCAGATCGGCCCGCATCAGGCGCTCGTGAAGATGACCGCCGTGTCGGTTAATCCAATCGACACCTACATTCGCAACGGGGCCAACTACTGGGATCTGCCGCAGCCGTACATCATCGGCTCGGACCTGGCTGGCGTGGTCGAAGAAGTGGGCGCCGAGGTCGACAGCCTGGAAGTGGGCGATCGCGTCTGGTGTTCCAATCAAGGTTTCTTCGGTGAGCAAGGTACGTTCGCCGAATACTGCGCCGTCGACGCCAAGTGGCTTTACAAGTTGCCGGAAGGCGCCAGCGAGAAGGACGCCGCCGCTTGTGCTTTGGTCGGCGTGACCGCGCATCTGGGGCTGTTCAAAGGGAACGCCGATCTGCAGTCGGGCGAAACGCTTTACATCCAAGGTGGATCAGGCGGCGTTGGTTCGATGGTGGTGCAGATGGCCAAGTTGGCTGGCGCCCGCGTGATTGCCGCCGCCGGCAGCGAAGAAAAAGCGGCGATCTGCCGCGAGTTGGGCGCTGACGAGGTCGTGCTGTACAAGACCGAGAACGTCGCCGAGCGGATCAAAGAACTCGCCCCCAACGGCATCAACGTCTTTTGGGAAACGCAGCGCGAGCCCGACTTTGACTTGATCGTCGGCGCCATGGCCGAGCGAGGACGGATCGTGCTGATGGCGGGCCGCGACGCTCGGCCCGAATTCCCGGTCGGACCGTTCTATGTGAAGCAGTGCCGCATCTTCGGCTTCGTCATGTTCAAGGCGTCCCCTTCGGAAATGCGGGTCAGCGGCGAGGCGATCAGCGTCCTGTTGGGCGCCGGCAAGCTGCAAAGCCAAATCGGCGCCGAGTTCCCGCTGGGCGAAGCGGCGAAAGCCCACGAGCTTCAGGAAGGGAACACGCTGCACAAGCAGCAGACCCTGGCCGGCAAAATCGTCCTGCACCCGTGATTCGCGCTGGTGGGTGAACTATACTGCTGGCGTTACCAAAAATTAAAAATTTTGTAGGGTCCGCTGTGCGGACCAGCGGAATCGCCCAACGGTGTTGCCATGCGCTGTGCGGCTCCCTTGGTCCGCACAGCGGACCCTACGAAGAGACTCGCCCCCACCTGTCTTGCAAGGACTTGCCCGCCATGCGCCATCTCGCCTTCCTCGCTTGTTTGCTCGTCGCTGGACCCCTGCTCGCCCAATCGCCGAAGATTGTAACAATCGCCGGAACCGGGCAGCCGAAACCGAACGGCGTTGGCGCTGCCTTGGAAACGAACGTCGGTCAGCCGTTTGGCGTCGAAGTTGGGCCGGATGGCGCCTTGTACATCGCCGAGGTTGAAAACCACCGCGTGCTGCGGCTCGATCCCAATTCGAAGCAAATCAGCGTCGTCGCCGGCACGGGTGAGCCCGGCATCTCCGGCGATGGCGGACCAGCGACCGAAGCGAAGTTGATCGAACCGTACGAACTGCGTTTTGACGCGGCCGACAATCTCTACATCGTCGACATGCAGGGGCACAACATTCGTCGCGTCGACAGCAAGTCGAAGAAGATCGAAACCCTTGCCGGTACCGGCAAGGCGGGCTTTTCCGGCGACGGCGGACCGGCGACCCAAGCTCAGTTCAATCGGCCCCATAGCATCGTCGTCGATCCGGTCGGCGAGAATCTGTACGTCGCCGATATTCAGAACCATCGCATTCGCCACGTCGACCTGAGGACCGGCGTCATCAACACGCTGGCCGGCAATGGCAAGCGAGAACTGCCGAGCGAAGGTCTGCTCGACGGGAGCAAACCGCTGATCGGTCCCCGGGCGTTGTACCTGGATGGCGATACGTTGTGGATCGCTTTGCGAGAAGGTCACAGCGTCTGGCGGTTGGACCTGCCGACCAAGCAACTGACCCACGTCGCCGGCGAAGGGAAGTCGGGCTTTGCGGGGGATGGCGGCCCGGCCAAGAAGGCCCGCTTCAACGGTCCCAAGGGCATCGCGCTGGGCCCCGATAACGATCTGTTTGTCGTCGATACCGAAAACCAAACGATTCGCCGAATCGATCTACAGAAGAACACCGTCTCGACGGTCGCCGGCCAAGGACCGAAAGCCCGCGGAGGCGCCGGTGATGGCGGCGCGGCGACCGAAGCGGAGCTAGATCGCCCTCACGGCGTCTGCGTCGGCGCCGACGGCACGGTCTACATCGGCGACACGAACAATCACCGCGTGCGGATTGTTGAGCCTAAGAAATAGGAAGATACTCTTGGCGCCATGCGCTCTTGCGGCGTCTTCGCCGGATGAGCATGGCTTGGTCCCGTTAAACCGCATTGAAGACATGCTCTTCTCGCGAAGACGCGATAAGAGCATGGCGCCAAGTTTTCGATGGTGTGTCTAGATCTCGGGGATCATCCGGTCGAGCGCCTGCAGCGCTACCGGCCAGGGCGGTTTGCTTTGCTGGTAGGTATTCCACCAGGTGAGCGCCGTGCCGGGTAGGTCCAGATCTTTTCCTTGCGGAAATCGCCAGACGTCGCACGCCAGGCGGACCGTCTCTTCGTTGAAGTGGGTCAGTTCGACATATTCGGCCGCAGCCAAGATCGGCGGCAGTGCGGCCAGACCGGCGATCGTTGGCAGTCGATCCTGTGAGATCAACTCGCTGTAGATCGGCAGATCCAGATTCAATTGGGCCAAACCCCAGGCCAAGCGAACCGTCTCCGGCAGTCGCGGCTCGCCGTCGTAAAGCATCGCCTCTAAGCGAACGCTGTTATACGGCAGATGGGCCCGCAGGCCTCCCCCCCGACACGGCTGAACCAGGATCACCGTGGCGGTCTCGGTTAGCAGGTCGCCGCTGGTCAGAAACGAGAAATAGTGGAGCAGCCCCGGCCCGCGGGCTTCCCAGTGCTGGCGGATCGGACCGCCGCGCTGGGTTAGTTGGTCGGTCAGATTCGGGGTAGCCGCTTGCATCGCCAGCTTCAGGTCGCGGAGCCGTCCGGCGATCCGCGAGTTATCGTTGGGACCGCCGCCACCCCCGATTTTTCGCGTGATAACCTCGACCAGCTCGTTCTCGTTCTCGATTCCGGCCGCCAAAGGGACCACGTGTCGCCAAAACCGCCGAACGTCAATTTGTGAAGTTTCCAGGTCGGCTTTTAGCGCCGCCAGCGGCTCGGCGGTCGCGTTGGCGAGGGCCGTATCGTCGATCGTGTCGCCCCTGCGGAGCAGTTCGGCTACGTGCAAATGACTGGCAGTGCTGCTGGCCAGCCAGGTCAACTCTGGTTTCATCTGGAATGCTTCCTTTCGCAACTGGCCCCCAATGCCCTAGAATACCCGGCATTGGTTTTTCCACACTCGTGACGCCTGGACGCAGGCGTTTGGCCTTTGACATTTCCAATCTAAGGTTAGCGATGCTTACAGAGGCAGGCAATCGATGGAACGTCTCCGATTCGCGAGAACTGTACGAAGTCTCGCGATGGGGGAAGGGGTTTTTCTCGATCAAAGAAAACGGCAAGCTCGCCGTGCATCCTAACCGTGATCCCGAGGTCTCGGTCGAATTGGAGTCGATCGTCAACCGCTTGGAGCAGCGCGGGGTCGATTTGCCGATTCTGATTCGGTTCAGCGGGATTCTGGAAAACCGCCTCAAAGAGATCCGCGACGTTTTTGATGCGGCGATCGGCGAGTATGGCTACCAAAACAAGTATTCGTGCGTCTACCCGATCAAGGTCAACCAGCAGCGGCATGTGGTCGAAGAAGTGCTGGAGTTCGGCCGGCCGCATGGCTTTGGTCTGGAAGCCGGCAGCAAGCCCGAGCTGATGGCGGTCATTGCGCTGACCGACAACGACACGCCGATCATCTGCAACGGCTTCAAAGACGCCGAGTACATCGAAATCGCAATGTACGCGCTGAAGCTGGGCCGCAACATCATCCCGGTGGTCGAGAAATACAGCGAATTAATGCTGATTCTCGAATATGCCGAGAAGATCGGCGTGCGGCCGCAGATCGGCATGCGGGTCAAGTTAGCGTCGCGCGGCGCCGGCAAGTGGTCCGCTTCCGGCGGCTACCGCAGCAAGTTTGGTCTAACCGTGACCGAAGTGCTGAAAGGGCTGGAAGAGCTGAAGTCGCGCGGCATGGAAGATTGCTTCCAACTGCTCCACTACCACCAGGGGAGCCAGGTTAGCAACATCCGCCACGTGAAGTCGGCCCTGGTCGAATCGGCCCGGATCTACGTTGATCTGGTTCGCCGCGGCGCCGGATTGCGGTACTTGGACGTCGGCGGCGGTTTGGGGGTCGACTACGACGGCTCGCAGACTGACTTCGAGTCGAGCATGAACTACACGATCGAAGAGTACGCCCGCGACGTCGTTTCGCACGTCCAGGGGATCTGCGATGCGGCCGGCGTCGATCATCCTCATCTGCTGTCGGAAAGCGGTCGGGCGACGGTCGCGTTTCACAGCATGCTGTTGTTTGAAGTTCTGGGCGTGGCGGAGCAGACGACCGGCGATGAAATCGAACCGGTCGCCGACGACGCTCCTTCGCCCTTGCGGGAACTGTACGAAGCGTACCAAAGCGTCACCCAGCGGACCGTGCTGGAAAGCTTCCACGACGCTCAGATGGCGCTCGATATCGCGCTCAACATGTTCAGTAACGGCAACCTGTCGCTTGATCAGCGGAGCACCGCCGAGACGATCTACTGGAGCCTGTGCGCCAAAATTCGGACGTTGACGCAAAACATGTCGAACGTGCCGGAAGAGTTGGAAGGCTTGGACCGCTTGCTCTGCGACACCTACTTCGGCAATTTCTCGCTCTTCCAATCAATGCCCGATAGCTGGGCGATCGGGCAATTGTTTCCGGTGATGCCGATCCATCGCCTGGAAGAAGAGCCGGGGCGCAGCGCCGTGATCGGCGACATCACTTGCGACTCGGACGGCAAGATCGACTCGTTTATCGACCTGCGCAACGTCAAACGCGTGCTGCCGCTGCATAAGCTCAACGGCGGGCAGTACGTGCTGGGGGCGTTCCTGGTTGGCGCCTATCAAGAGATCCTTGGCGACTTGCACAACCTGTTTGGCGACACCAACACCGTGCATGTCGAGTTAAGTGACGACGGGCAGCCCCATTTCTCCCACATCATCAAGGGGGATACGGTGACCGAGGTGCTGAAGTACGTGCAGTTCACCGAGCGAGAGCTGGTCGACAAGATGCAAAAATCAGTCGAAGAGTTGACCCGCAAGGGAGAACTCGAGCACAAGGAAGCCGGCTCGATCATGCAGTATTACGAGCAAGGCCTCCGCGGCTATACTTATCTGGAAAAGTCGCCGTAGTCGGGCGAGGAAGCGCCGCCTGGGGGCGGCGTTTGACCTTGGTTATGTGGAGCTGATTCATTGTCGACGCATCTCGTTCGCGCCAGCGGCGAATTCCGGCCGATGCTGCAACTTGCGTTGCCGGTCTTGGCCGAACAGTCGCTTGAGTTTCTGGTCGGCATGGTCGACACCTACCTGGCCGGGCATGCGCTGCCGGACGATCTGAAAACGCCCGGCTTGGCGGCGGTCGGCTTGATGGCCTACGCGATGTGGATGACCTTCACCATCTTCGCGTCGGTCGGCGTGGGGGCGACGGCGGTGATCGCCCGGTTGATCGGCGCCGGCGAAAAAGAAGACGCGGCGCTGGCCGCCAATCAGGCTTTGGTCGCAGGCGCCTTTGCGGCAATTCTGGGAACGGCGGCCCTTTACTTTGGCGCCAGCGGCTTCGTCTCAATCATGCAGCTCGAAGCGGAAGCGGCCGAGTTAGCCGCCCAGTACCTGCGGATCATCGCCCCTTCCATCCCCTTTCTGATGATCATCGCGATCGGCACCGCCTGTCTGCATGGCGCCGGCGATACGGTCAGCGGGATGGGCGTGATGACGATCGTCAACTTGATCAACGTGGGCCTCAGCACAACGCTGGCGTTTGGCTGGGGACCGGCGCCGCAGTTGGGGTGGTCAGGCATTGCGATCGGCACGGCGGTGGCCCATGTGGTGGGCGGAGGCCTCGTGCTGCTGCTGTTGGCAGGCGGACGCGCCGGAATGCAGCTGCACTGGCGTTGGTTGCGTCCCGACCGAGAGATGATCTGGCGACTGGTCCGAATTGGTCTGCCGAGCGGCGCCAATGACGCGCTGACTCTCGGCTGCCATCTTTGGTACCTGGGACTGATCAACAGCATGGGAACGCTGACTGCCGCGGCGCATGGATTGGGCGTGCGGTGCGAAGGGCCGAGCTTCTTGGGCGCTGGGGCCTTTGCCGTGGCGGCGTCGACCATGACGGGGCAATACCTGGGGGCGAAAGATCCCGTCCGGGCGTTTCGCGGCACGATGAACTCGCTGGGCGCCGGGATGGCGCTGGTCTCCGCATATGGCGTGTTTCTCTACTTCGGCGGCGACATCCTGACGTGGCTCTACTTGGGAAAGGTCGAACCTGGCAGCGCCAATGCCGAGACCGCCGCACTGACGGTGCGGCTATTGAAGATCGTCGCCTTTTCGACCCCGTTTATGGCGATCCTGGCGATTCTGGCTGGGGCGCTGCGTGGCGCCGGCGATACGCGATTTCCGTTCTTGATCACAATGATCGGCCATTTGGGGATCCGCATCCCTGGCGTCTATATCATTGCCCTCGATACGATTCCACTCCCCTTCTTCGGCGATGTGCCGGGGTTGGGCTACGGCATCCTGGGCGCCTGGTGGGTGATGGTGTTTGACGTCGTGGTCCGGGCGCTGCTGATGACCGGCCGCTACTGGCACGGCGGATGGCGCGAGATCGAGGTGTAGAGATAGTGCCATCGCAGCCCGAGGCGCGTGCCGAGGGAAAGCGGACGCAAGCGAATGACGAATGTCGAAGCTCGACTGACGAACGCTTCTTCATTCGTCATTTTGGTTTCGGTATTCGTCATTGATCCTATCGCATTCCTTCGGCTTGCGCCTCGGGCTACGATGGGCCGTCGTTATCTATCGACTCAATGCGCCGTCGGCGCCATCCTTAGATCGTCCGCGGTATCAAACTTCTGGTCCGGGCCGGCGCTGCGGACGGCGTAGTCTTCGCCGGAGTCGGCTGGTTCGTAGCGGAGCGACTGTTGCCAGGCGTCGGTGATCGGCAGGACCAGCTTGTTGCCGTCGACCCCTTCCGGCAGTTCCCCTTTCTCGTGACGATCGGTCTCGATCACGATGATCGCGTCGTCTAGCTTGGCCAGCGTTTGCTCGATCTGCGGCACTTCGTGGGCGTAGTGATGGTACGTGTCGGCCGCGATCGCCGCGGCGCCGACAATTGCCGCGATTAGCGCTGTGCCGACGATGCCGATCAACATCCCGGCGACGGCGAAACCGCGGCGAGGATGAAACATCGCAAAGAGGCTTAGGATAAGGCCGATCGGACTGATCGCGCCTAGCGTAAAGACCAGGCCAAACAGCGAAACGAAAAATCCCCAGATCCCCAGCGCGTTGACCGGGGGACGCAACGGTTTGGCTTGATTGGAGTTACGACAACACATGGACGATCCCTCAGGGAAAAATGGCTCTTATTCCAAGAGGGTGTTCGTCGGCTATTTGAATTTCTTGAACTCTCCGGCCTTATATTTTTGCCAATACTCACCAAGCGCCCGGCGAACCTTGGGCGAAAGGAGCACGACCCCCACAATGTTGGGGAAGGCCATCGAGAGGAGCATCATGTCGGAGAAGTCGATCACCGCGCCCAGATTGGCCACAGCGCCGATAAAGACGAAGCCGACGTAGATGATCTTGTAGATCATCGTGCTGCCGGCGCCAAACAGGCGTTCCCAGCAACGTTCGCCGTAGTAGCTCCACGAGATGATCGTCGAGTAGGCGAACAGCAGGATCGCAATCGAGAGCACGTACGAGAACCACCAAACCTCATTCTCAAAGGCCTGGGCGGTCAAAGCGGCGCCTTGCAGGTCTTGGTCGAGGATCCATTCGCGGTTGTCCCAAGCGTTGGTGATCAGGATCACCAACGCGGTCATCGAGCAGACGACGATCGTATCGATGAACGGACCCAGCAAGGCGACCAGGCCTTCACGAACCGGCTGATCGGTCTTGGCGGCGCTGTGGGCGATCGCGGCGCTACCGACGCCCGCTTCGTTACTGAAGGCGGCGCGTTGAATGCCGATGATCGCCACGCCGATGATCCCCCCCAAGGCGGCCTTCGGGGTGAAGGCTTCGGTAAAGATGCTTTGGAACAGGTGCGGAACTTCGCCAATGTGCATCACGATGACGTAAATGCACATCAGCACGTACGAGACGCACATCAGCGGCACCACTTTGCTAGAAACGGCCGCAATCCGTTTGATGCCGCCGATGATGACCAGCGCCACCAGGATGGCGAACACCACGCCGAAGACCATCTTAAAGGTCTGGGCGAACGCGGTCAGTTCGGATTGCAGAGCCGCTTTCTGCTCTTGCAGTTCCCCCAGCTTCGTCCAGTCTTCGGCCTTCTCGGCCGCTTTGATTTCGTTGGTCAGGGCCGAGATCTGGTCTTGCTTGGCGCCTTGAATCAGTTGCACCGCGGCGTTGGCCGATTGGTTCGACTGAAACATGTTGCCGCCGCCAAAGCTCGCCATGATGCAGAGCACCGCGAAGATGACCGAGAAAACGACGCCGACCGGTTTCAGGCCGACTTCTTCAAAGCCCCGCAGCAGATACTGCATCGGACCGCCGAGGATCGTGCCGTCCGGCTTCACTTCACGATACATCTGCCCCAGCGTACATTCGGCGAATTTGCTGGCCATGCCCATGAAACCGCAGACCATCATCCAGAAAAACGCCCCCGGGCCGCCGGTCGTCATGGCGATCGTCACCCCTGCGATATTGCCGAGACCGACAGTCGCCGACAGCGCCGACGCCAAGGCCTGAAAGTGGGTCACTTCGCCCGGCTCGTTGGGATCGTCGTAGGTTCCCTTGACCACTTCGATCGCATGGCGGAAGCCCCAGAAGTTGACGAAGCCGAAGTAGAGCGTAAAGAACAACGCCCCGCCGGCCAGCCAGACGACGACCAGCGGCGCTTTGCCGACCGATTCGCTGAGCACGTACGGCGGATCTTTATCGTCCGTCTTTACGTCCGAGCGGACCGCTAACAGATGGCGGTCGGCCATCTCTTGAATTTGCTCCGGCGTTTTCCAGTCGGCCTCGTTCTGGCTGAGCAGGCCGCGGATGTCGCCCGCTTCCTTGTAGATGACTTTGCCGTCCGACTCGGTTTGGACGTACTTGGTCGAGGTGTTGACCTTGATCACGATCACCTCGACGCTCTTCTCGCCCAGTTTGCCGGGGCTGAAGGGCTGTTTCGAGTTGCCGGTCAGCAGCTTGCCGCGGGCTTGCCACGTCTTGGCGTCAGCCAGGGTGAGCGAGTCGGGGAAGTTGACTGGTTTCTCGGCGGCGTCGGGCGGATAGATCGTAAAGGGGATCTCCGGCTCTTCGATCGGCCGGGTGTAGCGGACGATATGGTCCAGTTGCACGTACTTTTGCGTCGTCGAATAGACAGGCGCCATCAGTACGCTGGCCGCTAGATCGACCCCCGGTTCAAAAACCGAGTTGACCTGACCGTTGATTTGCTCGACGGTCGACTGTTCTTCGTCAACTGGCTCGTAAGAGAGCGGCGGCGCTGCGGCCGCAGGTTGCTCCTCAGCGACCGGCGTTTCCGGCTGGTCTTGAGCGTAGCTAGCGAGAGGAGAGAAAGCGATCGCAGCGCAAGCGATTACGCACAGGGAGAGTGGCGCGCGAAACATGCCCGAAGAGTCCTTCGTGATTGGCGGCTATTTAGCCGTTAGTGATAAGGGGGATCTGCGCATGTGGGGTAAGGGCGAAAAGGTTCTACCATTTTAACTAATTGTCTGTCAACCGGTTACGTCGCAAAGTTGGGCTCCCCGCGAATTTTCAAACATATGGTTGTCAAAAATGCGATAATCAATAAGATGGCCTACAGAGGAAACAAAATAGATGGCGGACAATAACCACAATTCGACCAGCCCCACAGCGTCGACCAGCCCCGACGCGGGAAAAGCCGAGCAGGCCAAACAACCTGCCAGCGATCCCTATTGGGCGCAGGAAGTGGTTCCGTCCGACATCGTGTTGGTTGACCTGCTACGGCAGACCTCGCATATGACGATTGCGGAGCTGGCGACCGAGCTGGAAGTGACCGCGACTGCGGTGCGTCAACGCCTAAATCGTTTGATGGCACAGGGTTATGTTGAGCGTTTTGCCGAGAAGTCGGGCCGCGGCCGGCCGATCCACCACTATCGTTTGACCGATAAGGGGAAACGTAAGGGTGGGGGCAACTTTGCCGATTTGGCGGTTGCCTTGTGGCAGGAAGTGCGGTCGATCAAAGACCCGGATGTTCGCCGCGGGCTGTTGCAGCGGATTTCGGAACGCCTGGTCGCCCAATATGCGGAAGAGCTGAAAGGGGTCGAGCTGGAAGAAAAAGTCCAGCGGGTGGCCGCCATCTTCGGCGAACGCCGCATCCCCATACAAGTAGAACAGCACGAGGGGGAACTCCCGGTGCTGAATGTTCTGGCCTGTCCCTACCCCGGTTTGGCCGAAATTGATCAGTCCGTCTGCGCGATGGAGAAGATCATGTTCGGCGAACTGCTGGGAAGCGACGTGCGGCTGGGAGAGTGTCGTCTGAACGGCGACAATTGTTGCAGATTTGAGTTGTCGTAAGCCCGATCCCAACCCCCGGCAGTTGCCAGCCACTCGGCAGTTGGCTGTGGTGAAGACCTGACGGTTGAGCCCCCGGCGGTGTAGGATGGCGGCGTGATCTGCTAGCTGCGGGTCTTGCCTGGTCTTACAGACGGAGCTTGTGATGACGAAGCCGTGGATTGAAGGTCGCTTTGAAGAAAACGTCGTGTTTACGACGCTCGAACAGGCGATCAACTGGGCGCAGCAATCGAGCATCTGGCCGATGACGTTCGGTCTGGCTTGTTGTGCGATTGAGATGATGGCGGCGGGGGCGAGTCGATACGACATGGATCGTTTTGGCGCCGGGGCGTTTCGGGCGACCCCGCGACAAGCCGACCTGATGATCGTCGCCGGCACGGTGACTTACAAAATGGCGAGCCGAGTGCGTCGCCTATACAACATGATGCCTGATCCGAAGTACGTCATCGCGATGGGCGCTTGCACCGTCGGCGGCGGGCCATACTTCAAGTATGGCTACCACGTCGTCAAAGGCGTGGACCTAGTCGTGCCGGTTGACGTGTACGTGCCGGGATGTCCGCCGCGGCCCGAGGCGCTGCTGGAAGGGCTGATGCGGATCCAGGACAAGATCAAGGGAAAACGAATCAACAAGCGGAATGGCGTGCGAGTCGAAGACGAACTGCCGATTCCGCACCACAGCGGATGGGTCGACGCTCCCGGCGGCGACGCTCCCCTGACCGATCACCAGAAGATTACCAAGAGCTAACCAACCTGGTTGGCCTGGCAAAAAGTTACGATGCCTCGCCGTTGGGGCGAAGTGTGAATGGGATTGATTGAGACGAGCATGACTGACGTTTTAAAGATTGAAAACCTGCATGTCGCCGTGGAAGATAAGCCGATTCTGACCGGCGTGAACCTGACGATTCGTCGGGGCGAAACGCACGCGTTGATGGGACCGAACGGTTCCGGCAAGAGCACCCTCGGCTACGCGATCATGGGGCACCCCAAGTACGAAGTGACCGGTGGCGCCATCTGGCTGAATGACGAGAACGTGCTGGAGATGGAAGCGGACGAGCGTGCCCGCGTCGGCCTGTTCATGGCCTTCCAGCGTCCGATGTCGATCCCCGGCGTCAAGCTGGCCGACTTCCTGCGTCACGCGACGACCAACGTTCGCAATCCTGAGCGGAAAGAAGGCGAAGAGCTGATTCCGATGCGGGAGTTCCGCCAGGAAATGAAGACCAAGATGAAGCAGCTCCACATGGATCTCGACTTCGCCCGCCGTTACGTCAACGACGGTTTCTCCGGCGGCGAAATGAAGCGTGCCGAGATTCTGCAGTTGGCGATGCTGCAGCCGAAGTTCGCGATCCTGGACGAGACCGACAGCGGTCTGGATGCCGACGCCGTGCGTCTGGCCAGCCAGAGCATCGCCGAGATCGGCGGCGCCGAGATGGGCCTGCTGATCATCACCCACCACGACAAGCTGCTGGAACACAATCCGCCCGACTTCGCCCACGTGATGCTGGGCGGCCGAATTGTCGAGACCGGCGGCGTCGAACTGGCGAAGGAATTGCATTCGCACGGTTACGACCGGATTCGCAAAGCCTATCCGGAAGCGGCCGAAATCGAGCAAGAGATGAATGAAGAAGAAACGCAAGTCGCCGGCTAACGAGGCCGTCTTCGTTTCCCCCTGGCAAATGCGACTTCAAGAAAGAATATAGAGCGAGCATATGGCGACTGATATTACGTCTGATGCGGTTGAATCTCCCGTTGGCGAGATCAACAAGTACGACTTTCGCACCGAGACCGCTGGCGTTTTCAAAGCCCGCAAGGGCATCGACGCCGAAGTGGTCAATCAGATCTCGGACATCAAGAACGAGCCTGATTGGATGCGGAAGTTCCGTCTCGATGCGCTGGAAGTCTTCAACGCGAAGCCGATGCCCAAATGGGGCGGCGACATCAACATCAACTTCCAGGACATCTATTACTACCTGAAGCCGACCGATCACCAGGGGCGAACCTGGGACGACGTTCCGGCGGAAATCAAAGACACCTTCGAGCGGCTCGGCATTCCGGAAGCGGAACGCAAGTTCCTGTCCGGCGTGAAGGCGCAGTTCGAGAGCGAAGTGGTCTACGGTTCGCTGCAGGAAGATCTGGCGAAGAAGGGCGTGCTCTTCACCGACACCGACACCGCCGTTCGCGAACATCCCGAACTGCTCCGCGAGTACTTCGGCAAGATCATTCCGACCGACGACAACAAGTTCGCCGCCCTCAACTCGGCCGTCTGGTCGGGCGGATCGTTCATCTACATTCCCAAGGGAGTGAAGATCGACTTCCCGCTCCAGGCCTACTTCCGCATCAATGCCGAAAGCATGGGCCAGTTTGAGCGGACCTTGATCATCGTCGACGAAGGCGCCCAGGTTCATTACGTCGAAGGGTGCACCGCCCCGATGTACTCGACCGAAAGCTTGCACTCGGCCGTGGTCGAAGTGGTCTGCAAGAAGGGTTCGCGTTGTCGTTATTCGACGATCCAGAACTGGGCCAACAACATCTATAACCTGGTAACCAAGCGAGCCGTCGCTTATCAGGACGCGACCATGGAATGGGTCGACGGCAACCTGGGTAGCCAGCTGACGATGAAGTACCCGGCCGTTTACATGATGGAGCCGGGGGCTCGCGGCGAGATCCTGTCGATCGCCTTCGCCGGCAAAGATCAGCATCAAGACACCGGCGCCAAGCTGGTCCACTGTGCCCCGAACACCACCGGCCAGATCGTCTCGAAGTCGATCTCGAAGGATGGCGGACGCGGCAGCTATCGCGGTTTGGTGAAGGTCGAAGAAGGCGCCAAGAACTCGAAGTGCAGCGTCGTCTGCGACGCGTTGATCTTGGATCCGGAAAGCCGCACCGACACCTATCCCTACATCGAGATCGCCGAACCGGACGTCTCGATCGGGCACGAAGCGAGCGTGTCGCGAATCGGCGAAGAGCAGCTCTTCTACCTGATGAGCCGCGGTCTGAGCGAAGCCGAAGCGAGCACCATGATCGTCAACGGCTTCATCGAGCCGCTCGTTAAAGAGCTGCCGATGGAATACGCCGTCGAGCTGAACCGCCTGATCGAACTGCAGATGGAAGGTTCGGTCGGTTAAGACCGCTTCCAGCTGAGAAAATCATCGCAGTTCGGCCGGGTCCGCTGCCTTTGGGTCCGGCCGAAACTGTTTCCTAACTGAGACATTACCGCAATAGAGTTATGACGATGGGCGTCACCGCCGTGACTGATTCCGCCAAGTTTAGCGCCGCCGCGCTCGACGAATTGATCGCCGCACGACAAGAGCCGGAATGGCTGGTCGATTTGCGCCGCGCCGCTTTTGAAACGTTCTGCGAAAAAGCGTTGCCGTCGCGCAAAGAAGAAGAATGGATGCGGACCGACATTCGCACCTTCCATCTCGACAACTTCGAGCCGCCGGCTGAGCTTTCCGAAATTCCCGCCGACCTGCCGGAAGGCTTGCTGACCGCAGGGGTCGACCTGGGCGGTCGAGTCGTTTCGTACAACAGTCGGACCATTTCGTCGGAGCTGAGCGACGAACTCAAGCAGCAAGGGGTCGTCTTCGGCAGCTTTGCCGAAGTGCTGGAGTCGCATGGCGAAGTGATTCGCGAGCACCTCTGTCACGCGGTCGATCCCCACTTCGACAAGTTCTCGGCCCTGCACGCCGCCTTCTTCACCACCGGGCAAGTCCTGTACGTGCCGCGCGGTGTGGTTGTGAAGAAGCCGCTGCACGCGTTGTCGCTGATGGGCGCCGGCGGCGTTGATCTGGGACACACGCTGGTGATCCTGGAAGAAGGCGCCGAAGCGACCATGCTGAACGAGACGGCCAGCGTCGACGAAACCTCGCCGGGAATGCACTGCGGGGCGATTGAGCTGTTCGTCCATCCGCGGGCTCGTCTCCGCTACGTTAACCTGCAGAACTGGGGCCGCGGCGTCTGGCACTTCGCCCACCAAAAGGGAGTCGTCGATCGCGACGCCCATATCCAGTGGACGATTGGCGCGCTCGGCAGCAAGCTGTCGAAGGTCAATCAGCACGTCGGCCTGGTCGGCGAAGGCGCCGAGTGCGAAGTGAACGGCGTGATGTTCACCGAAGGTCGTCAGCACCTCTCGTATCACACGCTCCAACATCACCAGGCCCCGCACTGTCACAGCAACTTCCTGTACAAAGCGGCGCTGCAAGATCGCTCGCGCACCGTTTGGCGGGGGATGATCAAAGTCGACGAAGGCGCCCAAAGGACCGACGGCTATCAGCGGAACGACAACTTGCTGCTGACCAAACATTGCCGCGCCGACTCGATCCCCGGCTTGGAGATCGAAGCGGACGACGTGCGCTGCACGCATGGCGCTACGACCGGGCAAGTAGATGAAGAGCAAATCTTCTACGCCCAGTGCCGCGGCTTCACGCGGAACGAAGCGATCCGGGCGATCGTGATCGGCTTCTTCCAGCAGGTCTTTGATCGGATTCCGGTCGAAAGCGTGCGAGAAGCGCTTGGCAAGTCGATCGCCGTTCGCGTTCGCGAATACGAATAGAAAGGCTCGGAACCAGCTATGTCTGAGTTTGTTCGCGTCGCGGCGGCCGATGCAATTGCCGATCCTGGCAAACAGGTATTTGAAGTCGAAGATCAGATCGTGGTCGTGTTTCATGTCGACGGGCAGTATTCTTGCCTGGACGACGTCTGCACGCACGACGACGGTCCTCTGGGAGATGGTCGTCTCGAAGGCTGTACGATCGCGTGTCCGCGACATGGCGCCAAGTTTGACATTCGGACCGGCGCGGCTCTGTCGATGCCCGCCACGCGTCCGACCGTATGCCACGAAGTGAAAGTTGAAGACGACGCCGTTTGGGTTCGGCTTCGTAGTTAACTAGGAGAGAGCAATACGATGGCGATTAGCGAAGATTCCGTTCGCGAAGAAATCCGCAAAGTGATCGACCCCGAGTTGTTTGTCAACATCGTCGATCTTGGTCTGGTCTATGTGATCGACATTCAGCCGGTCGAAGATTCGGAGCAGTCGAACGTCTTCATCGAGATGACGATGACCAGCCCTGCCTGCCCGGCCGGCCCACAACTGATTGGCCAAACCAAGCAGTTCGTCAGCCAGATGGAAGAAGTCAACGAAGTCGAAGTGAAGATCGTGATGGAGCCGCCGTGGACTCCCGATCGCATGACCGAAGACGCCCGGGATCAGCTGGGGATTTTTTAGATCCGATCGCCCTCGTATAGCATCCAACGGTTAGCCGCGATAGCTTTTGCTATCGGGGCGGCGCAGCCGCTGGAAGCATCAGGTCGAAGTCAGATGCGGCGGGGTGGCTCCACCTGCCTAACGCGAAACGTCCTCCGGTTTACTTTTCGCCGCGGAGCGATGCTTCCTGCCGACTACGTCGGCCCTGATAGCGGAGCTATCGCGGCCAACCACCCGCCGCGGTACCGAGATTTGACTCGCAAAAAGGCTCACCCGTGACGCGCGTCTTCGTCTACGAGTTCATCACCGCCGGCGGTCTCTTCGCCATGCCGGGCGCTCCGGAGCCAAGCGGCTCGCTGTTGGACGAGGGAACGTTGATGCGGTCGGCGGTGGTCGACGATCTGTTGGATGTCGGCGTCGAGGTCTCGCTCCTCCGCGACCAGCGACTCGCTCCGCTGGCGAAGCCCGGCTGCGAAGAGACGGTGATTGACTCGGCCGACACCGAGAAGACGGCGTTTGCCGCGGCCTGCGAAGCGGCGGACGAGGTGCTGGTGATCGCGCCGGAGTTTGGCGCCCTGCTGCTGGAACGCGTTCTCTGGGCCGAAGCTGGCCCTGCCCGGCTGGTTAGTCCAGGATCGGACTTCACCGCGATCGCTGGGGACAAATGGAACACCTATCGCCGCTGGACGCGAGCCCGCGTACCGACGCCGCCGACCTGGTTGGCCAGCGAGTTTGATGCGACATCCGCAGGCAAAACGTCGCGGTGGGTGCGAAAACCGCGGGACGGCGCCGGATCTCAGGCGATCGATTTCTACGATTCTGGAGAAAAATTCGACGGCGCCGCCGAGGCTATTGTTCAAACCTACTGTGAAGGCTTGCACGCCAGCTGCGCGCTGTTAAGTGACGCAAAACAGATCGTTTGTCTCCCTCCTGGGACGCAGAAGATTGATCCATGTAACAGATTTCAATATCGTGGAGGATGTTGGCCGCTTTCGGGCGATCTAACGGAGCGTGCTCAGGCACTAGCCAAGCAGGCCGCCACGGCTCTGCCGCCTTTTCGGGGTTATATCGGCGTTGATATGATTCTGGGCGCGAAAGATGGCGATGATTTCGCCATTGAGATCAATCCACGTCTGACCACCTCGTTCTTTGGATTGCGTCGCCTTTGTCGCGGCAACCTGTCGGCGGCGATGTTGGCCTTCGCCATGGGAGACGCGATCGAGCTGCAGTTTTCGAGCGAGGCGTACGACTTAGACCTTTGACGACGTCTACGGTGAACGACTGATGCCGGTACTTGCTCTCGACGTTGGCGGCGCGAACATCAAGTTCGCCAACGCTGCAGGATACGCCGATTCGATGGAATTTCCGCTCTGGAAACGCCGCGATGACTTGCCTGAGATCTTGAAGGAAGTTCGCGAGCACTCGCCCGTCTTCGAGCGGGTCGCGCTGACCATGACCGGCGAATTGGCCGATTGCTTCGGCACCAAGCAGGAGGGAGTTCGCTGCATCCTCTCCGCCGTGCAAAGCGTGTTCGACGACAGCGAGATTAAGGTCTACCTGACCACCGGCGAACTGGCGACCGTCTCTGGGGCCGCCGAACGACCGCTCGACGCCGCCGCGTCCAACTGGCACGCCTTAGGCAGTTACGCCTGCCGCCACTTCCCCGCGACCGGAGATGGCGCCGTCATCGACGTTGGCTCGACGACGATCGACTTCGTACCGATCCGCAACGGCAAGCTGGCCAACGTCGGCCGGACCGATCCCGAGCGGCTTCTCTCCGGCGAGCTGGTCTACTCCGGCGTTGAGCGAACGCCGATTTGTGCCATGGCGCAAACGGTGCAGCTGCGGGGGGAAGAGTGCCCCTTGGCGGCCGAGCTGTTCGCTACGTCGCTCGACATCTTCCTGGTGATGGGGCAGATCGACGAAGCGACCGAAAATCATGAGACAGCCGACGGCCGCCCGGCGACGCGCGAATTCGCCAAGTCGCGGCTGGCTCGCATGGTTTGCGCTGACGCCGAAGAGCTGACCTGGACCGAAGTGAACGAGATGGCTCGCGAACTGTTCCGCAAACAGGTCAAGTTCGCCGCCGCTCGCTGGCAACATGCGATAAGCGCCCATTCGCTGTCGCCAGAACTGGTGGTGATCTCCGGCCATGGCGACTTTCTGGCCGAAGCGATTCTCGACGCCGTCGGCGTCAGCTCGCAGCAGATTTACCTGTCGGACCTGATCAACGATCGGGCCGCCCGCTGCGGCCCCGCCTTCGCCCTGGCGGTTTACGCCGAAGAGAATTGGTAACGCCGCAATGAACCTGCGGGTGGTGAAACTGGGGGGGAGTCTGTTTGACTTGCCCGACCTGGGGCGTCGGCTCAATCTGTGGCTATCGCAGCAGCCGCCGAAGCCGACGGTGCTGATCGCCGGCGGCGGGATGTTCACCGATGGGGTACGCAAGTTTGATTGTTGGCACCAGCTCGACTCGATCGATTCTCATCGTCTGGCGATGCATAGCATGTCGCTTTCGGCTTACGCTCTTTCGCTCCTTATGCCGAACGCCGCGTTCGTCAGCGGGTTTGACGCTGTCCGGTCTAAGTTGGCGATAGTAGCCAGTGACGAGTGCTCTTCGACTTACGTTGGCGTCTGGGATGCGATTGACTATTGGGTGCGCAAGATCGAGCCGGGTCTGACGGAGGCGACGCTCGATTGGACATTAACCAGCGATTCGATCGCCGCGGTCTTGGCTCGTAAATGGCACGCCGATTCGTTTGTCCTGGCGAAGTCACGCGATCAGCCTGCCAAGCCCAAATGGGAATGGTCCGGGGATGGAATTGTCGACGCCCAGTTCGCCAAACTGTCGGCAAGTTTAGACGTTAGCTGGGTAAACCTGCGAGCGCCGGAATACGACGACCACCGCGCATGAAAAAAGGCCGCGTCTGCACGCGGCCTTTTTCGTAAGTCGTTTCGCAGCGACCTGCGTTAGTTCCACCACCAGGTGGCGCCGCCGGTCTTGGCGTTTTGCTCACGCAGCGGCTGCATGGTGGCGACCGCTTCGTTGTTGTCGGCGACCGCCCACGAGTTGATGTCGACGCCGCCCGAGACAGTGATGACCCAGTTGCGACCCTTTTTCAGGGCACTGACGATGCTGGGGACGTTCTTGGGAGCGTAGTACTCTTGCTGCGTCATCGAGTTGGTCGATTCGCCCATCATCGGCAGTTCGAGGTCGGCCTTTTTCAGCATGTTCTCTTTCGAGATCAACGCGGCGACGACGCACATGTCCATGATGTTGCGGAGTTCGCCGAAGATCTTGTCTTCGCCCGACAGCTCTTCGTACTGAGTGGTCATCAGGTCAGCCCACTTCTTGGCGACGGCGCCTTCCTTACCGGTCTGCACGACCTTGCCGTCTTCGGTGATGATTTCGTCTTCGGTCATCGCTTTGACGCCCGGGCCACGCAGATGCCAAGCCAGACCGTCTTCGCTCTTGGCGAGCGGCTCGTAGTTGCAGGCCAACCACCAACGGGGAGCGGCATTGGCTTGCAACGCGCCAACCGAGGCGATGTCGACAAAGCTCGGCAGACCGCGGACGCCTGACTTGTCGTGACCCATGGCGATCCGCTTCATGCGATAGTCGGCGCCGACCAACACGCGAGCGAAGTGGCTGGTTTGCGGCACGCCGTGGACGGTGACGTCCTGCATGCCCATCGCGGCTTCAATTCCCCGGACCGCTTGCGGCGAGAACTGGCGGACGTTCTTCATGTATTGTTGGAAGTTGACGCGGCCCTGTTGGGTCGGGTCAATCGAGCAGGTGATGCCGCCGGTGCGAGCGTTTTCGACCGTCTGCAGCGCGACGACCAGATCTTCCAGCAGCAACACCGGGCGACCGGTAGTGACGCCGACGACGGTGCCGTACTCGTCGACGGTCCAGCCTTCGCCCGGTCCGGCCAGGACGATGTCGTTCTCTTCGGGATAGACGAAGACATACTCAATTCGCTGCAATCCGGCGAGGTATTTCACTTCGTCGGGCAAAACGCCTAAATTATTCTCTTGAGCGTCTTTGATGGCCGCATTCAGTCCGCGGAGCGAAACCTTTCGCATCGGGACAGGAGCGTTCAGTTCGCCGGGAGCCTTCTCCAGCGCTTTCATCATCTCGGCTCGCAGCATCCGCTGCGAATCGACGCTAGCGAGACTGACAACCCCTTGGGCGTCAATCGAAATACCGCCGACCGAGTTCGAGCGGAAGGTCTGATGCCCTGCGAATGTGGTCGTCGGCAAGGTCAACGCCGCAACGACGAGCAATAGCAGAGACTTAGTGGAAAAGTGGCTCACGGTCCGAATCATTGCGAAACTCCTGAGGGATGCTGGCGAAAATGACGTGCACCCAAAGCGTCTGACTTGCGTATTGGTTCCGGGAGAAACCCCAGATAGGAAGCGGAAGAGCGTGTCGCCCGCAACGCCGTAAACAGCGTGATGGCAAGAAACTACACAAACTTACGATAGTTCCGGTCTACCAAGTTTGCAAGAAAACGTCCACCAACTTGCCCAAGTTCTACGGATTTGAATTAATCGAATCGAAATTACCGCCTCGTCCTTGGACGCGGATGTTACCTATAATTTAATATGCCAGTGCTTTCAGTGCCGACGGGGACCTCGTGAGAGGGCTTAAGTTTAATATTGATAGCAGTTTACGACAAAAAGAACGACAAGGGACGCCGTTTTAAACGCTAATGGTCGCCTTTCTAATTATCCGAGAAGGTTCCAATTGGACCGATGTTTTCCGGCTTGTACCGGGGCACACCGTCACAATTGGGCGTGCGCCGACCAACCAAATTGTGATCAAGGATGATCGTTGCAGCCGCTATCACGCCGAAATCTTCCTCTCCGAGGGGGAATGGATCCTGCGGGATCTTGATTCCCGCAACGGAACCGTCGTTGGCGAGAACCCCATTCGTGGGGATTGGAAGCTCGATTTTGGCCAGGTCATCCGAATCGCCAGCATGCAATTGGCGTTCGTCGAAGACCTCAACACCGCCTTCCCCGACCATTCCGGCAGCAGCTCGCACCTGTTCAACGACATGCCGGAGAGCGATCCTTCGATCTTTCAGACGCTCGACGAAGAGCATGTTCTGGACATCGTCGAACCGACCACGATCACCCATCGCCGCGGCGAAACGAAGTTTCTGAAGGCCGAGTCCAACAAGAGCGTCGACGCCTCGACGATTCCGAAGGTTGGCAAAGCGGCGACATTGCTTTGCAAGTTGGCCTTTGATCTGGCCAACCAGACCGACATTACCGCCGTCGCCAACTTGGCGCTGGAAGGGTTGTTCGAGTGCACCAGCATCAACGCCGGCGCGTTGCTGCTGTTGCCTCGCAATCATCGCGGGATCGCCACCGAAAAAGACCTGGAACTGATCGCCTCGCGGGCTGACAAAGGTCCGTCGTATCATCGCGTCTCGCGGTTTCTCGCCAACACCGTGCTTCGCGAAGGAGAAGCGGTGCTGGCTCGCAATGTGATGGATGACAGCCGGTTCGGCATTCGCGACAGCAAGGGAGATATCCACGCGACCAGCGTGCTGTGCGCTCCGATTCGCCAAGATGGCCGCACGATTGGCGTGGTCCATCTCTATTCGACCGACGCCGGCCGAATACCGGATCCGGATGATCTCGAATTCACCTTGGCGGTCGCCGACAACGTGGCGCTGGCGCTGAAGAATCTTGGCCGGCAATTGGAGCTGACCGAGACGATCTCGCAAACGCAGGTCGAGATCGACGAGCTGCGCAAGAAGCTGGGCGCCGAAAGTCAGATTGTTGGCCGCAGTCCGCTGATCATGTCGCTGCAACAACAGATTGCCCGGGCGGCGCCAAGTCGCGCAACGGTACTGATCTGCGGCGAAAGCGGCGTCGGTAAAGAACTGGTCGGCCGCGCGGTTCATTACGCCAGTCCGCGGAAAAAGGGACCATTCGTCTGCTTGAACTGCGCCGCTCTATCCGAATCGTTGCTCGAGAGCGAATTGTTCGGCCACGAGCGCGGCGCGTTTACGGGCGCGACCGATCGCAAGATGGGCAAGTTCGAGGCGTCGCACAACGGCACGTTGATGTTGGACGAAGTCGGCGAAATGAGCGAGGCGATCCAGGCCAAGTTTCTCCGCGTGCTCGAAGGGCATCCGTTCGAACGCGTCGGCGGCAGCGAACCGGTACAAGTGGACGTACGCGTGATCGCCGCGACCAACCGCGATCTGGAGAAAGAAGTAGAGCGGGGACGTTTCCGCCGCGACCTTTACTTCCGGCTCCGCGTGGTAGAGATCATTGCACCGCCGCTCCGCAAACGTCCCGAAGATATCGTCGAACTAGCGAGCCACTTCCTCGAGAAATACAACGCCGAGACCGGCCGCAAGTTGCTTGGTTTTACGCAGGCCGCCTACGAGCACATGAAACAGTATCGCTGGCCCGGCAACGTCCGCGAACTAAAGAACGTGATCGAGCGGGCGGTCGTGTTGGCGCAGGGAGAACGGATCGACGTCGAAGACCTGGCCCTCTCGAACCTAGCCACGTCCGGCGATACCGCTGACAATATCTCCCTCTCGGACGAATACGAACCGGCCTCGCTGGCCGAAGTCGAACGCCGGCACATTCAGCTGACGTTGGAGTCGACCGGTTGGAACAAGAGCCGGACGGCCGGCATTCTCGGAATCGAACGATCGACGCTCGATCGCAAGATTCGCCGCTATCAATTGCGACCCAATACCGTGCAGCGATAAGCAGCGGCGCTGCGTCCCTGACGGCGGTAAGCGGTAAATCGCAACGCGTCGGCTTAAACCGCTTGGTCGGCTGATAGAGGCAGTTGCGTTCCGGTTGTACCGGTTAGGCAGGTTCGTCGCGTTGGTGAGGCGGCAACGTTTCAAAAAAGAGACGCGGAACGTTATTTCTCGCGAATGGCGCAAAATTGTGGCGAATAATTTCTCTGGAATCGGGCGACTACGCTGGTCGCCCTTGGGTGACATACCAATGGACCACGATAGCGGCGAACCATTATGGCGACAGCGGAAATTATGACCTCGTCCGGCTTCACTTGTACCGATCCGGTTTTGACGCAAGCGGTTGTCGATTCGGTCGGCGCAGCACTGACGATGTGCGACACAACCGCCCGTTGCGTCGGCGTCGCCGCGGTGCCGATGGGTGAAAAAGGACTGGTCACCGGCATCATCGGCGTCCACGGAAAGGTCTCCGGCTTTATCACGATCAACATGTCAGAGCGCATGGTCATCAAAGCGGTCGAAGGACTGTTGCAGGACGAGTTTGGCAGGCTGACTTCGCAAGTGGTCGACGGCGCCGGCGAAATCACCAACATCATCTGCGGCGGCATTAAGTCGAAGCTGGCCAAGACGGTTTGGGCGTTCCAGGGAATCACGGTGCCGTCGGTGATCGTCGGCGAAGGTTACCAAATGGCGTTCGCCCGCGGGCTCGAGTTCGTCAGCGCCACGTTTGAACACAACGACCCCGACGCGGTGATGCTGGAAGATCGCCTGATGAGCGTCAGCATGTCGTTCTTGCGTCTGTAAATTCGGCAACGCTTTCCCACCTGGGTTAGCCGCGAAGAGCTACGCTTTGAGCCTGGCGAGGTTGGAAAATGCCACGATGGCATTTTTCAACAGGCAGCTAGATCAAACGACCAGTATTCCGCCGGCAATATTCCAACTGCGGCGTGATGCTTCCTGCCGACTTTGTCGGCCGCGAAAGCGGAGCTTTCGCGGCTAGACTTGTTGAGGTTGGCCTACTTCTGATCGTGCCGACGATATTGTTTCGCCAGTTCTTCGATGGGGACTCCGCGACGATATGCTGCGATCAGACGCCAGTTGAGCAGCGTTTGCCGCACCACTCCCCGCTGTTGCCAGCGGCGAGCCGATGTGTAGACCGGGCCTCTTAAGAGCGTTGGCCAGTGTCGCCGCTTCAAGGTTTGCGACAACAGGTAGTCTTCTAAGAATGGCACTTCGGCAAAGCGACCGGCGGCCTCAAACGTGTCGCGACGGACGGCGATCGCTTGATCACCGTAGGGCATGCCAAGCCAACGGACGCGGAGATCATTGCCCCGTTCGACCAGGCGATAGATCAGCGGCGTTGCGTCAATCTTCTGGCGAAACGCGCCGAACGTGAAACGGCAATCCAGCTCGCGGATCTGGGGGATGCATCTGAGCGAAAGCCGGCAATCGGCATGCAAGAACAGCAAAACGTCGCCACTGGATGCGGCGACGCCTGCGTTTTGTTGAATCGCGCGCCCTGGGAGAGAGGTGACGACGCTGGCTCCGGAAGAGGTCGCTAAGCGAACCGTGTCATCGGCGCTTCCGCCGTCAGCAACGAGGATCTCGTCGGCGCCGGCTTGCTGGGCGGAGTCAATCGCGGCTCGAATGTTGGCTTGTTCGTTCAAAGCCGCGATGATGACGGAAACGCGCATTACGCGTTTCTTTCGTTTCGCCTACTCGGCGGCTTCGACGTGCGAAGCGGTCACGACCGATTGCTCGGCAGATTCGGCCTGGAGAGCGGCCTGTTGCTCGACGGCGCGATCGACCAAGGTCGTCACTGTCATTTCCGACTGGGCGCCAATCAACAGCTTGCGACGCCAGCCGGTGCTGGTCTTGCGGTACAGAATCAGCTGCGGAATCGATCCGCCTTGCATCAGCTTGCCGGCCAGACCCGATTGCGAGTCGGCGTCAACTTCGGCGTAGGCGACTTCCGAGAGCTTGCCCTTGCGAAGCAGCGACGGCATGACCGAACGCTTCATCGTCACGCAGCCAGGGCACCAGTTGGTTCCAACGAGGATCAGAAGGGGCTTGCCCGATTCGTCCGCCGACTTGAAAGCAGCGTTGTAGTCATGTTTGCCACCAGCCATGGTGGCCTGCAAAAGAACGGCGAGAACGACGCCATGCATAGGAAAGTCCTTTGTGGGTGGTCCGCATGGCGCAACGGTATCGAGGCAGTGTACCGGCGGGGAGAAAAAGATGCTGCGAATCGCTTAACGTCGCCCAGGAGCGGTCGGTCAGAATCGGTAGCGAACGAACTATCTTTCCCATGCCCAAGGTAGGGGAAACCGTGCTGCGCTCCTGCGACAGGGGTTTGGGTCATCCAAAGTCACGATTAACGGGACAGTTTAACCAAGACTCTACAACCTGCAAGGACTTCCTTACCCCACTCTTTAGAAAAAAGTGCGTATTTCCCGTATTCGCACTTTTGGGGTGCTGCCACAGCGCAACCATTGCTTGGCTGCGCGAAATCGCTATCCTTAAGCAGCGGAACATTTTAGTTTTATTCTTAACGGCCGATACATGCGTCTGCGAGTGGGTGTAATCGGGCTAGGGCCAGAATGGGATTCTCGTCACCGCCCTGCTCTGCTGGCTCTTGGCGATCGATTTCATGTCGAATCGATTTGCGATGAAGTGTCGCTACGAGCAGAAAATGCCGCTCGCCAGATCGGCGCGCGGGCGGTTAACGGTTTCCGCAAGCTGGTCGCGGCGCCCGAAATCGAAGCAGTTTTAATGCTGGGACCGCAGTGGCATGGCGTCGAGCCTTTGATCGCCGCCTGCAACGAAGGAAAAGCCTTTTACTGCACCTCTATTCTGGAGATTGCAGGCGCCAACTCGGCGACCCTTCGCGACTCGGTCGATCAGGCCGGCATCGCCTTCATGGCCGAGTTTCCGCGACGTCATAGCCCAGCGACGATTCGTCTGAAAGAGCTGATCGCCACGCGATTGGGCGCCCCGCAGCTGATTTTCTGCCACGAGCGGATCCGCAAGCCCGAGAATGGCGCCGCCGATCGCTTTGGCCAGCGCCCCGTCAAACGGCACGTCGCCGAATTGGTCGATTGGTGCCGTTATGTCGTCGGTACCGAACCGCAATCGGTCTTCGGCGTGCAGCATCGCAAAGACGTCGATAACAATCTCGACTACGAGATGCTGAGCGTGGAGTTCGATTCGCCCGGCGGCGACGCTCCGGTCATCGCTCAAATCAGCGCCGGCAGTTACTTGCAACATCGCTGGCCCGAGGCGTCGTCGTTTCGACCTCCCGCCGCACTGCAGGTTTGCTGCGCCAATGGCGTCGCGTTTGTCGACCTCCCCTCGACGTTGATCTGGTTCGACGAGGCCGGGCGGCACATGGAGTCGCTCGATCACGAAAGACCCGTCGGCGAACAGATGCTCAGCCTCTTTCACCGCAGCGTCACCAGCTTGCTCCGCAACACCAGCTGTCTGAACGACGTCGACTGTGCGCTGCGAGTCATGCGGGCCGCCGACGAAAGCAACGAACTGCGGACCCGGGTAGCGATCGCCTCCGCCTAATGGGCACCATTGGGCAGGTCATTGGATCCGCTGCTCTCCCTTCTAGCTGCCTGTTGAAAAATGCCCTCGTGGCATTTTCCAACCTCGCCAGGCTCAGAGCATAGCTCTTCGCGGCTCGCAAAATAACGACTTCCGTCGCTATTTTGGGATCGCATCCCTGCGATCCAGCAGCCCGTTGAGAAAATCAACGGACTGCTAGCATCGCGAAAGGGGGATTCTCTCCCCGAAAAGTGCGGGCCGTTTTTTTCGCAAAAATTTGCTAACGAGTAACCCTTTTCTTTTTGGCGTTCGTAAACGCTAGAGCGGTTTTCTTCAATCTTTAGCGTTCTGGCTGGTTGCGGCCGCGCTGGTCGGCGTTGACCTGCATCGACGAATCTTGAGGATTCGCCTGCTTCGGTCGCCTTGACCAGCTTGCCTCGCTAACGCCAGAAACGCGACAGCTATCAGAAAAACGCTCTAACAATACATCTGGCGATTTTCGTCGTGGGCATTCTTGGGCCGAACCCACGACCGATTCAGCAAATTGCCGAACGTCTGAAAATCGCCATCGCCAAAATCTGGTCAGCTCAAATCCTTCCCCGCTCAACTTCCGCTTTGTACGGATCTTTGGAACATGCAACGACGAGAACTGTTAAAAAAAGCTGCGGCCGCCCTTGCCGCTACCGCGCTCCCTTGGACATCGCTGTTGGACGCCGCCGCCCATGCGGGACTCAAGCCGCTTGGCAAGCCGCAAGCGTTCAGCTTTGACGCCTTGAAGAAGCAAGCCCGCCAGTTGGCGAGCCAAGAATATGTCGCCCCCCGCGATACACTGCCCGAGCCGATCGCCAAGCTCGATTGGGACCAGTGGCAGTCGATCCGCTTTGATGACGAGCAATCGTTGTGGCGAGAAGACGACCTAGCGTTCCAGGCCCGCTTCTTTCATCTCGGCTTCACGATCAAGACGCCGGTCCGCATGTTTGAAGTGAAGGACGGTCAAGCGCAAGAGTTGGCTTACGACGCCGAGATGTTCGACTACGACAAGAGCGGCGTCAGTCCCGAAACGCTGCCGCCCGATCTTGGCTTTGCCGGCTTCCGCTTGAATTTTGAGAGCGACTGGATGCGCGACGTCGCGGCGTTCCAAGGCGCCAGTTACTTTCGCGCCGTCGGCGGCGACAAGCAGTATGGTCAATCGGCCCGCGGTCTGGCGATCGACTGCGGCATGGGATACCCAGAAGAGTTCCCCAACTTCATCGCCTACTATCTTGAGCAGCCGGCCGAGGGCTCAAAGACCGTGACGGTTTACGGCTTACTGGATTCTCCCAGCGTCAGCGGCGCCTATCGTTTCTTGATGACGCCGGGCGAATCGTTTGTGATGGACATCGACGCAGCGCTTTACCCGCGTAAAGAGATCGCGCGGCTCGGGATCGCGCCGCTGACCAGCATGTACCAGTATGGCGAAAACGATCAGCGGATGGCGAACGATTGGCGTCCCGAGATTCATGACACCGACGGACTGCAAATGTGGACCGGCCGCGGCGAATGGATCTGGCGGCCGTTGGTCAATCCAGAAGGGGTGCGAATCAATTCGTTCATGGACGACAACCCGCGCGGCTTTGGTTTGCTGCAGCGCGATCATGACTTTGACCACTATCAAGATGACGGCGTCTTCTACGACCTGCGGCCCAGCGTCTGGGTCGAACCGAAACTGGGCGCCGATGGCAAAGGCTGGGGGAAAGGCTCCGTGATGCTGGTCGAGATTCCGACCGTCGACGAAACGTTTGATAACATCGTCGCCTTCTGGAACCCGACCGAGAAACCGCAGCCCGGCCAAGAGGTCGAATTTGGTTACAAGTTGACCTGGGGCGCGACGACGCCGGCGAAGCCGACCGGCGCGATCGTCCGGGCGACCCGAACTGGCATTGGCGGCGTAGTCGGACAACCGCGGAAGTATTTCTCGTGGCGGTTTGCGATCGACTTCGCCCGCGGCACGCTCGATAAGTTGCCCAAAGACGCCAAGGTCGAACCGGTGATCGAAGCGTCGCGCGGCAAGGTTGAGATCACCTCGGCGCGACCGCTGTTCGACCTGAACGGCGACGGCGTCAGCGGCTATCGAGCGATGTTCGATCTGAAGCCGACCGACACCAGTCTCGAGCCGATCAACATCCGGCTTTATCTCCAGAGCGAAGATCACACGCTAAGCGAGACCTGGCTCTATCAATGGACCCCGCCCAGCAACTTGAAAGAGCTGGCGCCCGAGTTGTGGGACGAAGCGAAGACGTAACGCGGGCAATGCGCTGCGGACGGATCGATGGTTAGCCCAGGTAGATCTTGCTACCTGGGCGGCGCAGCCGCAAGAGGCATCAAGCCTTGGTATGCAGCAAATAGGCGGGGCGCACGCTCAAACGGTACACGCGCGGCCGATAGAATTCCGACCTCGGACTGACGCCTCTTGCCGAAGATGTCGGCCGCGGTAGCGGAGCTACCGCGGCTAACCTAAAGGGATCGCCCTGCCCTACTCCGTTTCCGGTTCTTGTAGCTCTTCGTCCAGGCTGCGGAGTTCTTCGACCCAGAGACGGATTTCGTTTTCGTATTCGCTCGCCAGGTCTCCTTTGACCAATTGGCGATGGAACATGGCGGCGCCTCCCTTGCGATGTTCGGCATCTTCGGCCGTCGGGAAGCGGCGCATGGGGTCGGGGGCGATCAGCCCGCGGCAGAAGGTCATCAGCAGTTCGTTACACGCGATCTCTTCCGGCAGAATGTCGGTCAGTCGCTGGGCGAGAAATCGCTTCGCTTCCAGCAGGTCGCGATAGTTGTTCAGCCCGGCGAAGAGCGATCGCCCGGCCAGCATTTCGATCAGCACGTAGCCGAGGCTGGCCAAGTCGCTGCGCGGCGAGGCTTCGTTTCCTTCCAGCACTTCCGGCGCGGCGTACGACGGCGTGCAGGTCCGTTCTTTCGGCGGCGCGTCAATCATAAAGGCCGAGCCGATGTCGATCAGCTTGGCGGTACCGGTTCGCTTGAGCATCAAGTTCGACGGTTTGACGTCGCCATGGACGATCCCTTCGCGATGCAGCGCGGCGAGTGCGGCCAGGCAATCGCGTACGATCGCGACGGCGACGCCCGGCTTGAACCGCGGTTGTTCGGGCCCCTTCGAGACGATCACCTGGTTGATGTAATCCCACCGCTTTTGCGAAACGCGGTCGCGGATTCGTTCGACCATGCCGGGGGTGAGCAGCTCTTGCAAGTCGTAGCCGTCGACCCATTCCATCACCATCACGCGGATGCGGCGGCGATCGAGGAAGTTGTGGACTTCCAGCAGGTTATGCTGCTGAATCTGGGCGACCCGCGATGCGATCTGCGCGATGCGGTTCATCGCGATCTCGTAGGTGTGGATCCCCTCGTAACGTTCGGGCGAGAAGACCTTCACGGCGAGCGGAATCGTGAAGTCGTCCGCCCCGCGTCGTTCGGTCAAAAAGACCATTCCCTGACCGCCGCAGCCCAGTAGGCGGCGCAGTTTGTAATGTTCGGTCCAGCTCGAGCGTTTGGCGTGAACCAGTTCGTCATAGCGACGAAGCAGGTCCTCGGGACACTTGAACGTCTTCCCCTCGCTGAAGGTCAGCGTCGGGTGCAGGTCATGGCGTGTCGTGGTGAGCATCGGCTGCGCCTTGTCGTCACCGAATGGGGAATCGATGTCTACCATTACTCGGACCGAATCATCTTAAGAAGCATGATGGAAAAGCGTCTAGATGAATTTCCCGCGACTGGGTGGGGCGCCAGGTTGCAGGAATCATCCCTCGTCATGGGGCAATTCATTGGGGAGCGGGCCGAAGCGGAAATCCAAGTCGCTTGTCGACGACGTTGATCAGCGGTTCTCCGGCGCGAAACCGCCGGAGGTTTTCGCAAAACAAATCGGTCACGTCGTCGTTCCGCGTGCGGCCTTGAGCGCCGACATGGGGCGTAATAATTACGTTCTCAAAATCCCAGAGCGGACTCTCGGGGGGTAAGGGCTCGAGCTCTGCGACATCGACCCCTGCCGCCGACAAATGGTTCGTCTCGAGGGCGTGGATAAGTGCTGACTCGCGAACGACTTGCCCGCGGGCCACATTAATAAAGATAGCGCCCGTTTTCATCGCTGCAAATTGATCGGTATCAAATAGATAGCGAGTATCTGCGTTAAGGGGTAATGCGAGGATTACAACGTCTGATTCGGCCAACAGGTCATTTAGACGGTCAGCCGGCCAGAGCTGTTCGACGCAATCAGGCTTGTCGTACGGGCAAAGGTCGGTCGCCAGGATGCGAACTTGAAACGGGGCCAGGATCTCGGCCAACCGGCGGCCATTACCTCCAAGCCCGACAATCCCTACCGTCTTTCCATGCAGATCCCCCGTCGGACGGCGGATGTATTCCTTCTTGACCTGCGCCCGGAAGAAGGTAGGGAGCGAACGAACAACGCCCAACAGCAGCGCCATCGTTTGCTCGGCCACCTGGTTGGCGAACAGCCCCGAGGCGCTGGTGACCGGAATGTCCGAAGCGATCACCTCCGGCACTAGGCAATGATCCATGCCGGCGGCCGACGATTGAATCCACTTCAGTCGACCCGCGTCGACGGTCTCGGCCCAGGGGACCGGAACCTTGGCGTGACCGCAATAGATGTCGGCGGTTGGCAGCGCTGCGGCGATCCCTTCCTGACCGGCGTCGATGACGTTGAAGTCATTGCCAGCAGCGGCCCGAATCTGCTCCACATGGGCGGGGACGGTTTGATAACAAAGAACGATGTTCATAGTCGATTTCTTAGAAACTTCTTCGTAATTTTTCTATCGTACCCGCCGCCGCCCATCGGCGTGAGACCGGTTTATCGAGGCTTCGGATATAATTCGTGGGATTGGCGAACCTATCGGCGACCGCGATGTCCTGGGGGAACCGATTCGCACCAATCCCTCACTAGAAGCTTCGATGGACGCTACGCCCCAACTGCTTTCGGAAAACGCCTCTTGGTGGCGCAGACGCTGTGGACTTCGGGAGGTCTTGATCGTCGCATTGCCGCTGGTGATCTCGACCGCTTCCTGGTCCTTATCGAACTTCGTCGATCGGATGTTCCTCTTCTGGCACTCCCAAGAAGCGATGGCGGCGTCGCTGCCTGCAGGCATGCTGCACTTCTCGCTCCTTTGCTTTCCGATCGGCGTGGCGTCGTATGTTAATACCTTCGTATCGCAATACAATGGCGCGGGCGAAAAGGAGCGGATTGGGCCGATTGTCGTGCAAGGAATCTTGTGGGGCTGCGTCATCGCTCCCTTCTTCTTTTTAGCCGCAATCCCGGCCAACTACGCCTTTCAGATCAGTACCGTCGATCCCGAAGTGGCCCGGCTCGAGCAGGTTTATTTCTGGGTGTTGGCGTATGGCGGCGGAGCGTCGATTGTCGCCAATGCGATGTCGGCGTTTTATTCGGGCCGGCAGCACAACGGCATTGTCATGGCGGTTGACAGCAGTTCGTGCCTGGTAAACATGGTGCTCGACTACTTTTTCATCTTCGGGTACGTCTCGTTTGTGCCGGATGGGATTGCTGGCGCCGCGTGGGCGACCGTGCTGAGCCAGTGGTACAAGGTCGCCTTATACGGCGGTTTGATCTTGATGCCGCGCAATTGGCACGAGTATGGCTTTGGCCTGGCCCGGCTCTGGGACAGGGAGGTGATGAAGCGGCTGATGCGCTTCGGTTCGGCCAGCGGCGTGCAGCTCTCGCTAGAAGTCTCGGCCCTCACCTTTTTTCTGTTGATGATGGGACGCTTGGGGTCGGAAGCGATGACCGCGACCAACCTGGCGTTTTCGATCAATGGTTTTGCGTTCGTGCCGCTGGTCGGGTTGGGGATCGCGGTCTCGACTTTGGTGGGACGCGAGATCGGCGCCGGGCAGCCGAACGTCGCCAGCGACGCTACCTGGTCGGGGTTCGTCATCGCGCTCGTCTACAGCGGCGTGATGTGCGTCATCTACTGGACGCTACCCGAGCTGTTTCTGGCGTTTCATCAGTCGAGCGATGCGGAAGGTGTCCTGGCGACGACGACCATTTTATTGCGATTTGTGGCGTTTTTCTGTTTGCTCGATGCGACCAACGTTGTCTTCGTCAGCGCACTGAAGGGCGCCGGCGACGTAAAGTTCGTGATGATTGCAACTTGCGTAATTTCGGTGCTCCCCGTGGGAGTGGGCGCGGCGGTGCTGCTGTCGGGAGGCGGGATTTACGCCTGCTGGGTGGTTCTGACACTGTGGGTGTTTGCGATGGGCGCGACCCATTTCGTCCGGTTCTTATACGGCCGCTGGCGAAGCATGAAGGTGATCGAGCCGGAGTTGATATCAGCGTAAGTTGTAACTTTGTATTGGTTTGCGCGTATTCTTGGGGTGCGTTTCAACGCGCCAGACGGAAATCGGCCTCGACCCAGACGCGACAGGATCCACCCTCCCCAGCCAGAATTTTCGGTTAATGCCAGGCCAGTTGCTACGGTTCTCAGAGAGTACGAGTTTCGGTTCGCTCTGCGCTCGAAATGGTGAAATAGGCGCAATTAGACGCGTGTTCTTGGCGAAATGTCCTCTTCTGGTCATAATGAGTAGCTATCGCATTGTCCTAGATTCTGGGCGACCGCTCACGATGCACCTCTAGTGTGGCGCCGCAGGCAAATCGCGACATTCCTCCATCTAGCCCATCCCGCCTACTACGCCTCCCAGGGGAGTCAGAGCAATAACTACGTCAAAGACCCAAATTGGCATGCTGACGATTGTCATTATCGTCGCGCTTCGCTTGGTTATCGGTTGGCACTTCTTCATGGAAGGGTCGAAGAAGATCAAGTCAGGCGATTTTTCGTCGGCCGGATTTCTCCGCAATGCGAAGGGCCCCTTCGCCGACTACTTCCGCAACCTGAGTGACGACCCGCATGGGCACAAGCGGCTCGACCGCGATTCGGTGCTCGCGTGGTGGCACTACTACGGTCAACAGGCGAGCAAGCAGTTCGGCCTGGATGCGGCGGGCGAAAAAAAGGTGAAAAATCTGTACAAGATTTACAGCCAGCGGCTCACTTCCTATATGAGCGATATCGCCGAAGACAAGGCGGAGTACTTCCTGGAAGTCGACCGTTTGACGAAGGCCCGTTCGCGAGCCGATAGCGATGACCTGCAATACGAGCTGGATCGCTTGGATGAGAAAGACAAAGAACTGTTTGGGAAGCTGCAGAAGTGGACCAAGGACGTTAAGAAGTTGCAGGACGAATACGTCGAAGACCTAAATCGGCTCGGCCGCGCCGCTGGCGCAACGTCGACCTTTTCGGCGCCCGATCCGAACCAATCAACGATTGACGTCGTAGTGACTTATGTCGTGTTCGGTAGCGGCGTTCTGCTCATCCTCGGCTTGTTCACCCGGATTGCGGCTTTGGCCGCGGCCGGCTTCCTGCTGCAAGTGATGGCCGCTCAATTCCCCGGCTCCTACGGGGCCGAACCGGTCTATTATCAATCGGTGGAATTCACCTCCCTCCTACTGCTGGCGGCCATCGGCGCAGGTCGATTCGCCGGTCTCGATTTTATCCTCGGCGCGATGTTCCGCCGGTGTTGCGCTCCGTCCACATCTCCAAATAAAGGGGAGTAAATATGAATTTGAAGCCTGACGCCAAAAAGGCGGGGAAAGAAAATTTCGCGGAAGCGGTCGGCGTGAATCGCCGTGACTTCCTGAAGGGCGTGATCGCCGCTGGCGCCGTTTCGGGCGGTGGTTTGGGCGCCATGTACTTCGGCTACAGCAAGGTCGAGAACCCGGTCCGCATCGGCGTGATCGGTACCGGCGACGAAGGAAGCGTGCTGATCGGCGCGCTGAATCCGGACTATGTCCAGGTCGTCGCGATCTCCGACATTCGCCCCTACAACGTCCATCGCGCCTTCCATGGCGACCACTCCAGCGACGCGGCCTACTCGGCTCGCCGCGGTTTGATGAACGTCTACGGTTGGAAGACCGAAGAAGAAGCGCGTCAGCACGTGAAGGTCTACGAAGACTATCACGATCTGCTGGCTGACGACTCGATCGAAGGGGTCATCTGCGCCACGCCGCTGTTCATGCACCATCCGGTCGTGATGGACTCGCTGAACGCCGGCAAGCACGTGCTGACCGAAAAGCTGATGGCCCACAACATCGCGCAGTGCAAAGAGATGGGCCGCACCGCCAATGACGCCGGCCTACACCTGGCGACCGGTCACCAACGTCACTACAGCGTGCTGTACGACAACGCCGTCAACCTGCTGCAATGGGGCTTGCTTGGCGAAGTGCATCACATTCGCGCTCAGTGGCACCGCGGCAACCTGCCGGGTCGCGACAGCTGGTGCCAACCGCTGCCAGGCGGCGAATACAACATCAAAGAGGGGAAAGTCGTCGACACGATCCTCAACCGGATGAACAGTTTCAAGAACGCCGCCGAGAAAGGCAAAGGGGGCGACCCGGCCGAGTTGGCCAAGAACTGGGCGATGTACGAACAGTACAAAGCCTGGAACGAAGACCGCAACGTTAACGCTCAGAACTACGGCTATAACGACTTCGAGCTGGCGGACGGTCGCAAGGTCTCGGCGATGGAAGAGCTGTGCCGTTGGCGGTTGTGGGATCGCACCGGCGGCGGTTTGATGGCCGAACTCGGCAGCCACCAGTTGGACGCCGCGTCGATCTTCATCAGCGCCCTGCGGAAGCAGAAGGATGGCAAGAAGGTTCACCCGCTGACGGTTCACGCCACCGGCGGTCGCCACACCTTCCCGTACGACCGTGACGCGGACGATCACGTTTACTGCATGTTCGAGTTCCCCGGACCGGGCTACGACGCCGACGAAGTCGGCTACTACGACCCGTACCGCAACTACCCGGCCCCCAAGGAAGGCGTGCCGTCGTACCAGCAGGACCCCAACAAGAAGGTCGTCGTCACCTACTCTTCGATCAACGGCAACGGCTTCGGCGGTTACGGCGAAGTGGTGATGGGATCGAAGGGGACCTTGGTTCTGGAAACCGAAAAAGAGGTGATGCTGTACAAGAACGGCGCCGGCCCGACCTCCAACGTCAAAGTCGCCAAAGACAAAGATGGCGGCCCGACGATGGACACCCAGGCCAGCGGCGCTCCGACGCAGGCGGCCAACATCGCCAGCGCAGCCACTTCGGGCCCGGTCAGCCGCGGTTACACCGAAGAAATCGAGCACTGGGCTTACTGTATCCGCAATCCTGCTCCGGAAAACAAGCCGAAGTGCCATCCGGAAGTGGCGATGGGCGATGCGGTGATCGCGCTGACCGCTCGCTTGGCGATCCAACGTTCGATCGCCGGCAAGGGTGGTTTCGTCCAGTTCAAGCCAGAATGGTTCGATCTGAACAGCGACGCCACGCCGGAAGCTGATCTCGCCTAGTTGGCGGATCATTGCTGAAAATGTTGACTCATTGACCGCAGCTTAACCGCTGCGGTCATTTTTTTGCGCTCTGCCCCAGTTGTACGTTGCGTAAGTGCTATCAGAGGCTTAAATTGCGGTAACCATTCACCTTGGGCGACTGGCCAAAGATTGGTCGTCGTCTCCTACCTCTCGAATTCTCTTTATGGAGTTGCAACGTGGCAAAATGGCCCTTGGGCGTCTTCGCCAGCATTGATGCCGGACTGGGCGTACAGTTGTCGGTCGTCGAAGAACTGGGAGTGCCGACGATCCAGTTGCATGCTCCGGCTAAGGAATCGCGGACGGCGGAGAACGCCGCCAAGTTTCTGGCCAAGCTCGAATCGATCGACGTCACGCTGACCTGCGTCTTTGGCGGTTTTGAAGGGGAAAGCTACGCCGATATTCCGACCACGAAAGAGACGGTTGGTCTCGTCCCCCCGGCCACCCGCGCCGAGCGTCTGGAAGAGATGAAAGAGATCGCCGACTTCGCTCGCGTGCTCGACTGCGATGTGGTTGGTTTGCACGTCGGTTTCATCCCGCACGATCCGGCCGATCCGA
The DNA here is from genome assembly GCF_007859755.1 of Blastopirellula retiformator. Taxonomy (NCBI): domain Bacteria; kingdom Pseudomonadati; phylum Planctomycetota; class Planctomycetia; order Pirellulales; family Pirellulaceae; genus Blastopirellula; species Blastopirellula retiformator. The sequence continues at coordinate 984,511 of NZ_SJPF01000004.1, forward strand.
TGTTCGCCGAAGTGGTCGCGGTTACCCAAGAGCTGTGCGATCACTGCGCCGGCAACGAACAGGCCCTGCACCTGGAAACGGGCCAGGAATCGGCTGACGGCTTGCTCGGCTTTATCGCCGCCGTCGATCGCCCGAATCTGAAGGTCAACTTTGACCCAGCCAACATGGTCCTGTACGGGACCGGCAAACCGATCGAAGCGCTCAAAAAGGTTGGTAAGCATGTCGGTAGCGTCCACTGCAAAGACGCCAAATGGTCGGACGAGCCAGGCGTCACCTGGGGAACCGAAATGCCGCTGGGCGAAGGGGACGTCGGCATGGAAGAGTTCCTGCGGACGGTCAAAGAGATCGGCTACACCGGTCCGCTGACGATCGAACGCGAAATCCCGCAAGAGCCGGAGCGTCAAAAGGCCGAGATCGGCGCCGCGCTCGAGCTGCTTACGGCTCTGCGGACGAAGATTGGCTAGACGCCGACTTCTTCTTTTTCTTTGGCGGCGGCGAACTGGATGCTGGGCGAGGTCTCAGCATCCAGAGGACGATCAGCACCGGGATCGCCACCAGGGCCGCCTTCTTCCAAACCGACGAAGCGACCGCCGTCGTGATCGCGATCAGCACGATCGCCAGCGAGAGCCAGACCGGCAGCTTCGTAATCTGCGGATAGGCGAGCCACAGTAGCGCAAAGACGCCGCCAACCTTGATCAGCGCCCCCTGAAAATGCTCCAGCGAACTGGTCGGATCGTCGACCAGAAACAGCGCAGCGCCAATTACGCAACAAATGATGGCGACTAGGCCGATTTTGGTTCGAGCATTCACAGGGACAGGCGGGGCGGTTGGGGGAGTTGATCTAAGATTCATGGTGCCATGTTCTTATCGCGTCTTCGCGAGAAGAGCATGTCTTCATAGCCGATCTAACAGGACAAAGACATGCTCTTCCGCCGAAGACGTCGTAAGAGCATGGCGCCAGGTGGTGGGTGTTGAAGTGACGCTCGACGTCAGATCCGATCGAGCGAGTCGAGCCAGCGGGTGATGGCGGTGCGATCTTCGGCGGTTAGCTTGTCAGCGCCGCTGCCGACGCCGCGGTGGGTGACAGGGAACTTCATCTTGGCGAGCGCCTCGTCCAGCTTCTTCAGCTGACCCGCTTGCGGCGACTTGTCGTCGTACAGGGTGAAGATCGCCAACCGATGCAGCGGATCATTGTTCGGCGGCTGAACGCCGCGCGGCACTGGGGCGGTCATCGTCACGACGCCAGCGATCGCTTCGCGGTTTTCAAAGGCGGTCATGTAGGCCATAGCGCCGCCGCTGGAAATGCCGACCAGCGTCGTCCGCAGCGGAGCGATGCTGTACTTGCCGGCCAGTTGTTCGATGCATTTGCGGATGACGCCGGTCTCCGAAGGAGTCCAACGTTCTTTCGACGCTGGCGAGACCGACAGCAAAATCGTGCCGGTCTTCTGGCAGGCTTCTTTCCAGGCGTCGATCGTCGCTTGCTTGTCGACTTCGCCCGGCTCTTGCACCAGCACGACCAGGTTGTATCGGCGGTCGCCGGAATAGTCGTCCGGAATCCAGGCGAACGCCGCATTCGGCTCTTCGGCCAGGCGAACTTCGATTTCGCCGGTCTTGGGGGGCTGGGCTGGTTGCTCCGGCTCTTTCGTCCAGGCCAGCGGCAACTCGCCTGGGATGGCGGTCGGCAGCGTGCCGAGCATGATCTCGGCCTCTTTTTCTTCTTCGCCGCGGCGATAGACCAACTGAATCGCGGCGTCGGGATCTTGCGTGGCGATTTGCGTACGCAGTTCGGCGGCCGAAGCGGCTGGTTTGTCATTCACCTTTACGATCACGTCGCCAGCGGCCAGGCCCGCTTTGGCGGCGGGACTGCCCTCAAACACATCGCGAACGACGACTCCCTCGGCATCGCGGATCGGCAAGATGCCGAGAAACGGATGGGCGTACGGCACCAGCAGGTCGGTGAGGGTCGCTTTTAGCTCGACGGTCTCTTCGCCGCGCTTCAGCGTCAATGCGACCACATCGCCGGCGTACATCGGCTCGAGCAGGTGTTTCAGTTGGGCTTGGTTGACGACCGGCTTGCCCCCGACTGCGGTGATCAGGTCGCCAGCTTCGATGCCGGCCTCTTGGGCGGGCGAGTTGTAGCGAACGGCGCCGATTGCCGGCATGTCGGCCATCACGTCGTTCCCTTTCAGGCTGATGCCAAGCAAGCCCTGACGCAGGTCATCGCCTGCTTGCAGCTTTTCGAGTCGCGGCAGCATCTCGGTCACCGGAACGGCGAAGCCAATGCCCGAGTCGTACCAGTCGGCGCCGGCTTGGGGACCGGTCGCTTGCGGCGACAGCGAGGTGATCACGCCGATGACCCGGCCTTGAATGTCGACCAGGGCGCCGCCGTAGTTGTTGGGAGAGATCTTGGCGTCGGACTGAATCGCTTTGCCCCAGACGCGGTTTAAGGCGCTGACGACGCCGATCGAAGCGTTCGGATGCTCGGGCGAGAACGACTTGCCGACCGCGATCGCCCACTGCCCGACACGCAGCTCTTCACGCGGCACAAACGTCGGAACCGGCAGCGGCTCGTCGGCGGTCACCTTCAGCAGCACCAAGTTGCGGCTATGGTCTTGGGCGACAATCTTAGCCGCGGTTCGTTTGCCGCTGGGGAGCGACGCCAGGATCGAGGTTGGCTTGTGGACGAAGTTGTAGCTGCTCGACAGCAGGTAGCCATCTTCGGTGACGACCAGCGCGCTGCAGGGACCGCCGCCGGCGAGTTGATCGCCGACTTTCTCGAGCCCGCCGACCGTTTCGATCTGCAGAACCGAAGGCGCGGCTGCAGCGACGGCGTCGCGCAGCGCTTGTTGTTCGAGCGAATTGAGATCGTCCGCCGCTTGACCGACCGTCGTCAGCGATCCGCAAAGACCAAGGGTCAGCAGCAGCCAGGCGAACGAGGATTTCTTATTCATTGAGCACGACTTCAATCAGTTCATCGCCGCGAAGCAGCGTCAGGCGGACCGGATCGTCCCGGTCGATAAAGGTTAGCTCTTCCCGCAGGACGCGCTGCGACGAAATCAGCCGTCGCTCGACGAACATGACCAGGTCGTTCGGCTGGAGACCGGCGGTCGCGGCCGGAGAATCAGGCGCCACGCGTTCGACAAACGGGGGCGTCTTCGGCAGCACATCGGGAAGCAGGATCAGGCCGAGCTGAGCCAGCGTGACCGGCTCGGTCGGGCGGTTTTCGTTTTCGTCGCGCGAGCGAGGGCGGAAGCGACCGCTGAGGATGTCTTCGACCGAGGTTCGCATTTCGGCGACCGGAATCGAGTAGTTGAGCCAAACGTTGTTGGACGAATTGCGAATCTCTTTGCCGAGCACGCCGGCGATGCGGCCTTGTTGATCGGTCAGGGCTCCGCCGGCGGCGCCAGGATTGTTGGTCATCGCGTCGACGACGTAGACCTTCCCTTTGTAGCGAACTTCCGAGGCGCTGCGACGACCTTGCAGCGGCGTGATGGCCGTGATGTAGCCATGCAGCACGCTGGCCGGTTCGTCGCCAGTGGCGATGCCATACAAGTTGCTAAAGGTCAGCACCCGCTCGCCGGCGGTCAGTTCGACCGACTCGTCCAGGTTGAAGTAAGGCAAGTCGTCGGCGTCGACCTTCAGCACGGCGACTTCCAGTTCGGGATCGGCGCCGACCAACTCGGCGGAAAAGCGGCGGCCGTCGTTGGCGACGATCGTGATCACGCTCGAGTCGAGGACGTAGCTCCAAACGGTCAGGATATGCCCTTCCGGAGAAATCACAAAGCCGCTCTGGTACGACTCGAGACCGCGCAGGCCGCCGGCGCCAAAAATCTTGACGATGCGGGGCTGCACGCCGCGAATGGTTTGCGACAGGGATGACTCGGCCCGCGCTGGCTGCGCGGCAAGGCCCATCGTGAGCCAAGGGAGCGCTACGGCGAGCGCGATGACTAGCGCCTTACGGTTCATGCGGCGTCCTTCGGTTCGGTCGACGACAAGGTCCATTTCAGACCATGCAGAATGTTGTAGATCTGATCGCCGCGACGGATGATGATCTTTGTCGGCAGGCGAACTCCCTCGAAGTCGTCGTACTCCTGGAACCGCAACTCACACGGATCGGAGTCAGCTTCCGGGAACATCTCCATGGCGATCAGGTCGCCTGACTTCGGTTCAAAGTAAAAGCGGGTCTCGATCGCGTCGTAGAGGCCGACCAGCACGTCGAAGCGTTGGTCGATCGTGTCGAGCGGCGCCGTCCCCAGGTACGAGACTTCGCCGAACTTTTCGGGACCGAGAATCTGGAAGCGTTGCCAAGCATGCAGGGCGAGCAATAGCCCGCCGCTGCCGAGCGGTTCCAGCTTTTGCGATAGATCGCCATCGATCTCGATCGCCGAGTCGCGTCCGGCAACCGTGGCGGTCGCCTTTTTGGGCGCCAGGTCAATCTGCACGACGTCGCCGTCGGCCAGTTGACCGGCAACTTTCCAGTCGTTCAGCTCGCCGGCGTCTCCGCGGTTCCAGGCTTCCCAGGTGCGGGTGCGCTGCTGCAGGTTGAAATAGTAGTTGGCATAGCCGGAGCGCGCTTCAAACAGCTTCTGCAGCTCTTCGGAGACTTGCTTTTTCTCTTCGCCGGGATGGTCTTCCGGCTTCGAGCCATCGGGGCTCGGCGGGGCGACCGACTTTTGAATCTTGGCGAGCAACTCTTCTCGCGAGTGAACCCCCGCCAGGCGAACGACGATATCGTGTCGCTCTCCACCCCGGAAGAAACTGACCGGCACGCGCCAGCCGCGAGGATAAATGCCCAGGGCATTCTTAAAGCCGTTGACGGTGGTGACCGGTTTCGAGCCAAACGAGACCAGCTCGTCCCCGTAACGCAGTCCGCGGCGATAGGCGTCGGAGGTGTCGAGGATGTTGGTGACGATCACCTCACCTTCCGAATCGGTCGTGACGGTGGCGCCAAGCGTCGCATGATCGACTACGCGGCCGCTCTTGAGGTAGCCGAGGAAGTTCATCACCTGATTCATCGAAATCGCGTAGCCGACGCCGACGTTGACGCGACCTCGCTTTTCGATCGAGATCCGGCCATTGATGCCGATCACCTGACCATCTTTGTTGAAGAGCGGGCCGCCGGAGTTGCCGGGGTTGATCGAAGCGTCGGTCTGGATGCAGTCGGTGTATTCGATCAACGTGCCGCTGGGATACTGATAGCGGCCGACTCCGGAGACCATGCCCCAGGTGACGGTCGGCTGCATGTCGGTCGCCAGCAGAAAGGGATTGCCGATGGCGAAGCACCAATCGCCGACTTGCACCTTGTCGCTGTCGCCGATGTCGGCGGCCGGAAAGTCGTCGCGACCTTGCAGCTTGATCAAAGCGACGTCGCCCACCGGATCGATGCCGACGATGACCGCATCGTACAGCTTGCCGTCGGAAAGGCTGCATTTCATGAACGAGCCGGCCGGATCGGCGACGTGATAGTTGGTGATTGCGTAGCCATCTTTCGAGATCAAGACGCCGCTACCGCCGCCGGCCGCGCCGGCGAAGACGCAAACCGACGACCGGGTCGCCTTCTCGATCGCGGCGATCCGAGCGTTCTCGGCCTCCAAAACCTCCTGCGGGGGCGCAGCCATAACGGGAGATGACGTCACCCAGGACATCGCGGCGATACAAACCAAGAAACAAGCGAGCGTACGCATTATTTAATCAACCGTGGTTGGCACAAATAGACGCGGTCTCCCAGATCGCCATTGCCGGCGAAGTCGACGACCACCTTCAGGCGGCGAGCGCCCCGGACGTCGCCGTGAATATCGAGCGTCGGCTCGTTCTGGTCGAGCACTTTATCGATCAACGTCGTCTTGTCGGCGGTGATCGTTAGTTTCAAAGGACCGCTCGCCCCGTCGGGCAGACCGGCGAACGCGTGGAACTGACGGACGTCGTCCGGCAGCAGGTAAGTCAGTTCGGTCCGGGCATGCAACGCGATGCCGCTGGCGAACGACTTCGACTCGCCGCCGATCGATAGCTCTAGCGGCTCTGCCGCCGAACCGGTGCGGACATCGGGAGCGTAAATCAGCGACAGCTGATCACGCGGCAGGCTGGAAGGAATGAACGTCGCCCAAGCGTCCTGGTCGGGCGTCAAATCGGCCAGCGAGACGATGTTGCCGGCTGCAAAGTCGATCGCTTCGACCGAGTCGAGCGGCAGTTCAAACTTGCCGCCGGCGCTTGAGTCAATTTTGAGCAGGTCTTCCTCCAGCATCATCTTACCGGCGAAGATTACGCCGCCGTCCCGCAGTTCGATCTTGCAGAGGGGCGCGCCCAGTTTGCGGTTATTGCGTTGATAAAAGAGAAGCCCGGCCAGTTTGTCGAGCGGAATCTTCGCTTCCAATTCGTCGAGCTGAATCGCCGCTTTGCCGTCGGCGATCGATTGGATGATCGCTTCCTGGTACGAAAGGTCGTCTTGGCGGCGAATGACCACCGCGTCGCCCAAGATCTTTTCGCCCAACAGTTCGTCCCAGCGGGTATCGAACGAACGCTGATCGGCGTTGAACCGCAATAGCCGGAGCGCCGCGGCGGGGACCTCGAACATCGAGAATCCAGTCGAATCGACGACGAACATGCGGTTTTCGAGCTTGAACTTTTTGACGTCCAGTTGGGTGCCGTCGGCCAATAACAATTGGGCGCCACCTTCGGCCGGCGGTGTTTCTTCCCCTTCGATATCGACCCGCATCAACGCGTCGTAGGGAAGTTTCTCGTCACCGACGCTGGTGCGGAGGCCGATCTGGTCGGCCGATAGCTCGCGCAGTTCGCCTGACAGCGTGCGACCGTCGAGCGTTTCGACGTCGACGGTCACTGCGGCGGAAAGCGTGGAGGCGGCGATTAAGAGCAACGCGGTGCAGTTCACTTCGAATCCTCTTCGCGGGCGAGCTTGCGGAAGTATTCTTCAATCACCCGACGATAGTGAGACGGGAACTCGTTGGAAATCTGTTGCAGCGCTTCCTGCCGTTCTTTCGGCGGCAGGTTGCCCCAGTTGTCGCCGGGGTTCATCTTCTTGGGGTCGATGTTGCCGGGGCCGCCGCCGCCGGCCGGCATGCTGTCGTTCAGCGGACTGCTGGGCTGGGTGCTGTTGCCCCCTTGTTGTCCTCCTTGCGACTGCTGTTGTTGCTGCTGCATCTGTTTTTCGAGGTCTTCGATCATCTTGTCGAGCTTGGCGACGACGTCGTCTTCCTGGGTGCGGACCCGTTTGCCGGCGCGACCCAGATCGAGCCGACGTTCGATGTCTCGCATCAAGCGAGCGACTTCGTCGAGCGAATCGGTTTCGAGCGGTTGGATGTCGGCCAGCATCAGTTTGGCGACCGCCAGATAACGCGGGGCGATCTCTTCCTGGTTCGACAGGAGCGTCCCGAGCGTGGCGACGCACTCCTTTTTCTGCAGCAGGTAATGTTCGCAAACGGCTCGGTGAAACAGCAGCGCCGCGGGGTCGGCCGCCGTGTCGATGGGCAAGTCTTTCAGTTGTTGGTGGGCTTCGTCCAGCAGACGCTGTTCGGCGAGCCACCGGCCATACTGGAAGCGTAGGTTATCGCCAATCCACTGGGGAAACGGCTTCGACGAATCGGCCAGCCAGGGGAACTGCGGCGTCTCTGCGACACTGGTCGTCGCCAGGGTCGTCACGGCCAGCTCTCGAGCGTCGGCGTCGACCACCGCGACCGTTTCCAAGATTCGCAGGCCCAACTCGGCAGACGCCTCGTTTGGGGCTTCTTCAGGCCACAGCTGCGAGATCGCGCTCTTCTGGGCCTCGGGCGGATCGGCCTCGGTCATCCAGTCGATCAGCTTCTGCCGCATGACCGGATATTGCGGGTTGTTCCACTCGGCCTGTTTCTTCAGCGCGTCGGCCGCAGGGGCCGATCCGGCCGCCAGCAGGCAGATCGCGATTGCGAGCATTACTCGGGGCTTCATTGGTTTTTCCCCAGAACGTTGTCTTGCGTGATTTTGTAGACCCGTTGTTGCCGCTGGGCGAGTTCGCGCAGCGCGTCGAGGACTTCCTCGCTGGTCGCCTGACCGACTTCGTCATCGATGTTGCGAAGCAGCTTGGCGTAACGTTCGGTCCGTTTGTTGATGCGGACCTGCATCGATTTGATCAGCTTCAGCTCTTGAATCTGGTTGACCAGGGCTTCGTCTTGCGGCGAGCCTTGTTGCTGCTGTTGCTGTTGTTGTTGCTGCTGACGTTCTTCCTGTTCTTTCTGGGCCTGCTTCAAGGCTTCCAGCATTTCTTCCAGGCTGTCGATCACGTCTTGTTCCAGCGTCAACGTCAGCGGATCAACCTTCGACTGGCTCAGCCGACCGGCGATGTTTTCCATATCGTCGCGCATCTGCTGCAGAGCTTCGGGGAAGGCGATCGACGAGCCTTCTTCCTGCAGCAAGGTCAGCGCCTTGTCCGCTTCGAGCACGATCTGCTTTTCGGCGAAGGCGAGCTTGCCGGCCTGAATGTCTTCGGCGGCGCCGCGTTGTTCTTCGGGAACTTGCGACAGTCGCTCTGAATCGTCGTACACCTTCAGCTGCATTTCTAGCATCTTGGTGAAGCGGGCTTCCAGGCGAGCCAGCACGCGTTCGATTTCTTCTTCCCGCAGCTGACGCAGCACTTCTTCGAGCTCGGCGATCGCCTTGGCTAATTCGCGTTCGGCCTCTTTCTGCTCTTCGATCGCCTCAGGCGTCTTTTTCTCGTCGAGCTTCTTCTTCGCCTCTTGCATGCGACGCTGCGCTTCTTCGACTCGCTTGCGAGCCGGGAAGTCAGGCTGTTGCTGCTGTTGTTGGTCTTGTTGTTGTCCTTCTTGCGGCTCGCCTTGTTGGGGTTGGCCCTGCTGCGGCTGACCCTGTTGGGGCTGGCCTTGCTGAGGTTTGCCTTCTTGCGGCTGACCGGGCATCGGTTCGCCCGACTGTGGCTCACCCGGTTTTTGCTCACCAGGTTTCGGTTCGCCGGACTCTTTCGGCTCCCCATCTTCACCCGGCTTGTTTTCGCCTGATTGATTCTCGCCCGGTTTCGAATCGGAACCTTCGGAAGGTTCCATCTCGCCTTCGCTCGGTTTCGAGTCCCCTTCTTCGCCTGGCTTTTGCTCGCCAGGCTGCTGCTCTCCTTCGCCTTCGGAAGGTTCGCCCTCGGGCGACTGGCCGTCACCCGATTCCGGCTCTTCGTTTTCTTTCATCCGCTGGGCGAGCTTGGCGGCGTCTTGCGACAGCTGATCTTGCCCGTCGGCAAGACGCTCCGTGTTATCGCCCCCTTCGGTCCGACCCTGCAGGCTGCGCTGGCGGTTGAGAAGCTTCTTGGTGTCTTTGATGTATTGGCGGATCCGCTCTTGTTCCGACTTCAGTTCGTCGTCGCGGTTTTCGCTTTGCAGCAGCTGCAGCAGGTTGTTGAGGTCTTTGGCGACGTCCTTCTGGCCGTCGACCGCCCGTTTCAGTTTGCCGTCCCCCAGAATGGCAACCAGCGATTCGAGCTGCGACTTGATCAGCTTGTCTTTGCTAGAGTGGGCCGCTTCGCGAAGGAGCTTGGCTCGCTCCGGGTTTTCGATCTCATCAATCTCGGCCATTTTGATCATCAGATCTTCGAGGCGCGAGTATCCCTGGGCCAGACGGGCCTGACGTTCGGCCAAGGCCGATTCGGGCTTGGCCGCGGCGGCGTCACCAGCGTCCTGAGCCGACACACAAGCGGCGAGAGATAGAAAGACGGTGACCGCAGACGCCGTAAGCGAAAAAATGCGTACCTTGATCATCGTACGGTCCCTCCTGGGCGGCATAGCCCGCCGTTACTCCAGTTTAAGCGGATTGTCAGAATCCGACGACTCTAAATTAAAGAGATCTCTGAATAGCTTTTTCTGCTCCGTTTCGGTGTCTTTTTGGAGCTCATCTTGCAATTGAATGATTTCGCGGATCTGATCGACCAGTTCGTTGAAAGTCTCCAGATCCAGCATTTTGTCTAGAACCTGCTGCATCGCCAGAATGATTTCGTCGGTCTTGGCGATCGCCGCGGTCGCTTCTTCCACCGATCGGGTTGGGTCGTTAAGCGCCGCTTCGAGTCGCTCGATTACCTCGCGTAGCTCGGGCTCTTGGACGTCGGCGATGTTGTTGATCGGGGCGATCACGTCATTTTCGAGACGTTCCTTCCGTTTCTCGGTATCGACGCGATTGTTGATTATTTCTTGACGAATTTCTTCAAAACCGAACGCGACCCCCCGCAGTTCTTCCTCCGCCTTGCGGCTGGCTTGCGGGGTTCGCTGCACGCGGAGCAGCTGCAATTCGACCGCTTGCTGCAGCTTGGCGACCGGGTCCGACTCGTCATCGGCCTCCAGGTCGCTGGAAGAAAACGAGCTGGGGCCCGTGGCGATTCGCTTCGCGTCTAACTGCACCCGGACGAACTCTTCCCGCAGCTGTTGGGTCTCTTGCAGGATCTGCTCAAACCGGCGACGCAGGCCCAGTTCGCGGGCTTCCAGCAGCGACAACAGCCTGCTGGGAGTCACCACGTCGAGCGGATACCGCGTGCTGGCGCCAATGTTCGGGCCGCCGGTCAGGTCGTGCAGGTCGGTCGCTTTGAGCAGCAGCGAGACTTGCGACCCGGCTTCCAGCTTCGGGGCGCCTTCGGTCTCTTTCAGGTCCAGCACATAGCTGACCTCGCCTTTGGCGGTCGGCTTAACGGCGAAGGGCGTAATGTCGCCGTCGCCCGGCTGCACATCGAGCCAGGAGTCTTTCGTTTCGTAGTCGTCGCTGACGGTACCTTCCAGCGGAATGCGGGCGTCGGGTGTGATCGCGGCGCCGATGCCGGCCAACTGCAGACTGACGCTTGGCGGCTGATCGACCTTGGCGGCGATCTGCACGCGATAAGGCGCTTCGCTGTAGATGCCGTCGCTGTCGATCAGCGTCAGCTCCAGCGCGAGGTCATCGGTCAGGGGCGGAAAATCGAGCTCAAACTCGGTCGACGGTTCGGCCAAGGTCAGCTGGCGGTTGGTTTGTTGGCGGAGGTTGGCGATTTCGACCCGGGTGATCGGCTTGTTGGTCTTGGCCAGCAGTTTGTACTGCGACCCAACCGGCAACTCGGACGAAGCGGTCAGTTCTTCGACGCGCGGCAACAGATTGGTATAGGCCGGCGGAGCGGCGTCGAATTGCATCGAAAGAATCGCGGGACTGTCGACCGCTTCGATCCGCAAGTCGCGCAGGCGATGGTCGTAGCCGATCACGTCGAACGAGATTGACGAGATGATGCTCTTAAGCGGTTTTCGCTGAAAGACGTATCGCTGGTAGTCGTTACGCGCCGTGCCGATCCGTTGCATCGCGACGCTGCCGCGAGCGCCGTCGGCGGTTTCGTAAACGACTGTGCAGTAGGTTGGCACGACCTCGGCATCCGCTTTGGCGCGAACCAGCAGCTTCGGCGAAGAGCCGCGGGCGACGGTGGCGACGCCCTCTTTGAACGGGATCACCTCGACCACTTCGGTGCTGGTGACGCCATCTTCGGCGCCAGCGGGACGCGTCACTTCGACGCCAACCACTTCGATGCGAGCCAACCGCGGCCAGGCTTCGTCCGACAGCAAGTACAACCGGCGTCCCCAGATCTGGAACGAGTCGAACGACATGATCGCGAACGCGCCAATGCTGATCAGCAGCAAAACCGCCAGCACCGCGTTCCGCGTCAGCGGCCACGGATTGAAGATTTCGTTCAGCTTTACCTGGCGGCTGCTTTCGACCGCCTGACTGAGCGAGCGGCGAATCATCCCTTCGCGGAACGCCGCTTCGGTCAGTTCTTCTTCGACCGGGCTTTCGATCGTCGTCAGCAGGCTTTCGCGGAATTCGGGATAACGACGCTCGATCAAAATCGCCATGCTGGTGTCGGAGAGCCGAGCCAACAGGCGAATCAAAATCCAGCGATAGAAGATGTACGTGCTGACGCCGTAAATCGCCGCTAGGCAGACGATCCGGGCGCCGCGAGGCATTTCCGAGGCGCCAAAGGTGACCGGCAGGTAATCGACCGCCAGGCCGACCCAGTAGGTCGCCGCCAGCCAGACGATCAGCAGCGCCAGACCTTCCAGAAACACGTAGAGCCGAATGCGCCGCCGCAGTGAGCCAAGCAGCTCGCGCAGATCGGCGGGGATTTCGGATTTCGGTTTGGGCGTCGTCATCTTCGAGCGCTTGTAAAGGTTTACGCGAGTTTCAACAGCCGCCGCGTCAGCCATTCCAGGGCCAACACGCCGCAGATCAAGCCTAGCAGCCAGGTGCGCAGTAACCGGTCAAAATTGCGGTCGACCAGGTCAGGCAGCGCCGTGTACATGTCTTGCGGGGGGAGCGTCGCCGGCAAATAGACCGCCGGCAGCGGCGATTTGCCAAGCGCGGCGTCCATCCCTACGTAGTAGACGCCGCCGGTCCCTTCCGCGATTTGTCGCATCGCAACATCGTCACGTTCCGGGCGTTCAATCTCTTTGTCGGGCAGGCGAACGCGGATGTCCCGCGTCAGCAGCGAGTCGTCGCCGCCGCCCGCCAATTGCAGTTCGATATGGAAGTCCCCTTCGATCAGCGGGGTGAACTGGCCATGATATTGCCCTTTTCCTCCCTGCTCGGCCTGAGTCAGCGTCAGCTCGTCGCGACGACCGTCAGGCCGGCTCACCATCGCTTTGACGATCGGATCGGTCAGCGGCTCATGCTTGGCGTCGGTCAGGTGAGCCCGGACTTCAACCGTTTCGCCAATCAGCAGGCGATCTTTGTTGGTCAGCAAAACGCCGCGGCTCGAATCGCGCAGCAACCGCCCCTGCGAGACGTAGCGGATCAGCTTGGTATAGAACTGCTCAAAGTAGCCTTCGTGCAGCGCCCGGATACGCCACATCTCAGAGCTGGCCATGAAGAAGACGCGGCCGGCGCCGTAGAACTGCGACGCCATGTAAATCGGCGGATCATCGCCGAGGGAAGCGTCGGGATCGTTGTAGCGAGCCAGGATCGAGGCGCCTTCTTTCTTGTCGCGAACCGCATAGTAGCCGTAGACGCCAGGAAACTCTTCCCACCGCGAGGCGCTGGTCGAACCGTCGTTGCCGAGCCACAGGAACGATCGCGACTGACCTTCCGGCGTAAAGACCAGCGGCCAGGCTTTCTCCGAACCGAAGCGATCCAAGCCGGCCGAAGTGCCGCGGCTGTGGAACGAGACCGGGTAGAGTTGCTTGACGACGTCGACCACCGGATCGCCGCGACGTTGGCTGGCCCACTCGGCGGTGAAGACTGGACCGGTGGTGACGATCAAACCGCCTGCCTTTTCGGCGACCCACCGCTCGAGCAGTTCGGCTTGCGGCAAGGTCAGCTGCGACCAATCGGGATCGAACGCCACGATGCAGTCGTAGTTTTCAAACAGGTCGGCGGCGTCGTTGGGAAATTCAAACAGCAACTCATCCGACTCTTGCGAGATGCCCGGCTTGCCGCTCTGCAGGTATACGTGCAGTTCGACATCTTTGTCGCGGTACAGCTGGTTCCGCAAAAAGCGGAAGTCGCGGGACGGACCGCCGGCCATCAGCAGGATGCGGTTCTTCCGCTGAATGACTTGCACCTTGACGTCTTTCTGGTCGTCGCTGGTGTCTTGGTCCGAACCGGCCGGCGAGAGGATCCGCAGCTGATAGGTTCGTTCCCCCAGCGACTCCGGCGTGACGTCAAACGTCGTGGCGACCACCGCGCCATCGGCGCCCAGTTGCACGCGTCGGGCTTCGCCTTCGAGCGCCTCTTCGCGGAACGTGCCGTCCGAGTCGGTCGTACCGGAGGCGAGCTGGACGTTGATGAAATCGGTTTTGGAGGCGAAGGCCTGAATGTAGCCGGTGATCTGGAAGGCGTCGTTGGGGAAGACACGCGACGGGGCCTCCAGGTCGACCACCCGCAGGTTGATCGGCCGCTCGGACGGACCAAGCCCAATCGGGAAGACGGGCGTTTCGGAATCGGCGGCGATCTGGATCGCTTCGCGAATTTCGAGACCGCCGTTGCTCACCCCGTCCGACAGCAGCAAGATGCCGGCAATCGGGCGACCGCGCTCTTGCTGCACGATCTGGGCGATGGCGTCGCCGATGCGAGTTTCGATCCCGCGGGGACGCAGTTTCTCGAGCCAATCGATGTCGGCGTAGGTGGGCGCCGCTTGTTGTTCGTCTTCGCTGGTTTCTGGTTCGGCCGCTTGTTTGGCGTCGATTGATAGATCTCCCATCGCCAATTGACGTAGGCTCAGTTCCGGGGCTCGCAGATTAGCGGTCGCGGCGAGCGAAGCGCCGACGACCAACGCAAACGCGCCGACCATCGCCCACGCGGCGGCGGTCTCGCGCCAACTGGGCGCCATGTTGCGGGTCGCTAACGCGATCAGGTAGGCGAGCAAACTGATCGCCACCACGCCAAAGCTGATGAGTAGCAGCATCCGAGCCGAGCGGAAGCGGGCCTGCGTTTCGGCCGAGTCTTCGGTGTCGGAGATCGTTTCGGTCTGCGGACGGCGGAAGACGGCCAGTTCGGTCGGTTGAGCGGTTTGATCGAACTGGTAGACCAGTACGTCATGCTGTTGGCGAAGTTGTTCGAGCAGTTCTCCTTCGGCGAACTTGCTGACGATTTGTTCGTATCGCGGCGACGAACCGCTTTCGATGCTGTTGGCCAACGCCATGCTTTGGCTGGTGTCGACCAGCACGACGACGCGTGAGTTCTCGTGCAGTTCGCTTTCGGTCTTCTTTTCGAGATTGAAAAAGAACAGCAGCAGGCCTACCAAAGCGGCCAGGCGAAGCCCGGTCAATGTCCAGCGAATCGGCCGCGACAGTTCGGCCGTGTCGCGGCGATAGAGCCAACCGACGAAGCTGATAAACAACACGACGATCGCGACCAGCAGCGCCCAGTGACTCCATTGCGTCATCTCGGCCAATCGCGAGAACTCGTAAGTCGTGCGGGTGGCGGCGTCGTTTTGGGCGAGCAACAACATTAGCGGGCGCCTCCCATGGCGGGAGGATGGTAACTCGTCAAATAGGCCAGCAGCTGTTCCACGACCAGCAATCCTAACAGGGCGTACAGCAGATAATCTTGCCAGGCGAAACCTTCGCTGGCGCTCCAGCTGTAGTCGACCGACTCGACGGTGTGATAGGTAAACGCGACCGGCGCGAGCGCCGCTTGCAGCTCGTTGCGATCAGTCGTCGTCAGGTCCCCTTCCAGCGGATCGACGTTCAGGGCGAACCGCCGCAAGTTGGGATGCCCGTCGCTTTGCGTCAGCCAGGCGTCATAGACGCCCGAGAGTCCGGTCAGCGAATCGCCGGTGACGGGATTGACGCCGACATAATCAAGTTCATACGCCGCGCCGCCATTGGCCTTGCCGAGCATGACCAGGTCTCGTTTGACGGTCGGCATCCGGTCCGCGCCGGGGGCGAAAACTTGCGCGTCGGGGCGGAAGCTGGCGGCGTCGACTTCCAGCCGCAATGGGCCACCAACCAGGCGTTCCGACGATTTGCGGGCGCCGGCGGCGAGATAGGCCTGCAGTTCGAGCGCCGTGACGATAAAACCAGGCGTGATTGACCAGTTGTTCCAGTCAGGCGTCAAGCTGGTCAGGAAGGTGACGACGCTGCCGTCCCCCACGGTTTGCTCGACGATCAGCGGACGTCCGTCGCGCAGTTTGCCGAGGATGGCGCCCTGCTCTTCTGGCTTCCACGTCGCGTCAAGATCGTAGTACCGATAGAATTTCAGGTCGTTGCGAAAGCGGTTCTTTTCGCCGCGGAAGACCGAAAAGATCGCGTGATCTGACGGGACGAAGTCGACCGTTTCCTCGCCGTCGAGCGGCGGGGCCAGTTCCTTCGTGCCGATCACCTTGGCCGGCAACAGACCTTCTTCGTGCAGTGCGTTCAGCGCGTCGGTCGTCGAACCAGGTCCGGCGAAGACCGCCACGCCATGACCGGCGGAGGCATACTCTTTGAGCTTCTTGACCGCGTCGCCGTCAAAGCGGGGGACGTCCATCAGGTAGATCGCGTCGAAGCCCTTCAGCGTTTCGAGCGACGCGTCACGCAGGTACTGCGGACCGACGACCATCGGCTGGATGCCGGTGTTGACCGCTTCGCCCGGTTGGAAGACGGCGTTCATGAAGTAAGCGTTGCGCTGCTGGACGTCGCCATCGACCAGCAAGACCGGAATGGCGGGCGGAGCGTTCAAGATCTGGAAGCGGCGATTGTCGGCGGCGACGGCGTCTTCCGGCAGTTCGGCGACGGCGACATGTTGACCGGCGGTCGGGAAGTAAACTTGCGCCCGGCGGGTCACTTCTTCGCCCGGCGGGATCTCTTCAAAGTAGACGGTCGGCTCGCCATGCGGGGCGCCAAACGCTTCGCCGGCGCTAGTGAACTTGCGATCGACTTCGTCGTCGTGGTAGGTCGACAGTTTGACCTGCACGCCGGTCGCGGGCGATTCGCTGTAGTTGCGAACCGTCACTTCCAGGAAGGTCGGCACCCCGGCGGCCAAAGTCGCCGACTCGGGCGCCAAGCGGGAAATGCCGAGGTTAATTGGGTTACGGCGCGAGCAGTTGACGACGTGGATTTCGGCCGCGCGATTGGAAAGCTCTTGCAGCCGCTGCTTTACATCTTGCGAATTGGACCAGTCGCGGCGGCGGAAATCGCCGACCAGGTAAACGAGGGAGTTTTCGCTTTCGACGTTGTCGGTGATAAAGCGATTGACGGCGGCGATCGCTTCGCCGGGGCCGATCGCCAGTTCGCTGGAGTCGACGCTGCGGAGCGCCTCTTCGAGCGAATCGCGGAAGGTCGAGTCGACGTCGTCGCCGCTGATATCGACGCGGGCGACTCCGCCATCGCCGGCGGCGGCTCTGGAGGTTCGCAGCAAGGTCAGCCGCTGCGGGGTCCGCTTTTCGGCGGCGGCTGCGGCGATTTGTTTGATTACTTCGCGGCCGCGATCCATTACCTCGACGCCGCCGGTGCGGTCCGACATCGAGAGGCTGTCGTCCAGGATCACGTAATGGTGCGTTCCCCCGCCGCCAAACAGATTGGACCATTGATCGGACGTGGTCAGACCGGCCAGCAACGCCACCAATAAGGCGACCGCGGCCATCCGAGCCAAGAGCAGCAGCAGTTGCTTGAACCAGACCGAGCGTTGATTCCGCTTTTGGCTTTCCAGCAGAAACTGCATCGCAGCCCATTGGACGCGCCGACGTCGCATCATGTTGATCAGATGGATCAACACGGGGACGAGCAGGAGCAAAAAGCCCCAGGTCAACGCTGGATGGACAAACTGCATAGCGGAAACAAATTGGGGGTTAGTTGCGGTGATGCATGCCCAAGCGGCTGCTTAAAAAGGTCGATAGCACGGCGCCGAGCGAATCGCTGGTGCGGACCAGCTCGTAGTCGACCGTGTTCTTGGCGCAGCCGCGACGCACGTCGTCGAGGAACGCTTGTAGCGATTTCAAATAGCCTTCGCGCAGCGCTCGCGGATTACAGTCCAACTGGTCGTCGGTCTCCATGCCTTCAAAACGGGTCGGGCCGGCGAAGGGAAAATCGAGTTCGTCGTCATCCAGGAGGTGCAATACCAGGACGTCGTGGCCCCGCTGCCGCAGCAGCTTCAGCCCTTTGATCGTTTCTTCGACGTCGCCAAACAAATCGGAGACGACCACCATCATGCCGCGGCGCGGATACGCTTCGGCCGCTTCGCGGCAGATCCGCAAGAAGCTGGTCTTCTCGCGGGGTTGGTTTTCGTCAAAGGCTTTGATGACTGAGAGCAAGTGGTTGCGCTTGCTCATCATCGGAACGCGAGCCCGGATCTTCTCGTCATAGATCGCACAGCCGATGGCGTCTTGCTGCTTGAGCACCAGATACGCCAGGCTGGCCGCCGCCGTGCAGGCGTACTCGTACTTGTTGAGCGGACCGGCGCCATACTGCATGCTTTTGGAAGCGTCGACCAACAGCGTACAACGCAAGTTGGTCTCTTCTTCAAACTGCTTGATGTAGAAGCGGTCCTGCTTGGCCCAGACTTTCCAGTCGATATGACGTAGATCGTCCCCAGTCGCGTATTCGCGATGCTGCAAGAACTCGATCGATTGACCAAAGTAAGGGCTGCGATGCATTCCCGAAAGAAAACCTTCGACGATATGCCGTGCCCGTAACTCCAGCCGAGCGATCGTCTTGATCGCCTCAGGATGCAAAAATCTTTTGGAATCGGGCATCGCTCGTTAGCTCATCTTCCTTGGTGGGGGTCGACTCCAGAATTCGATCGATAATGTCGTCCGGGCTGATTCCGTCGCTTTCGGCGGCGAAGTTCACCGAGATGCGATGACGCAACACCGGTTTGGCCAGGGCCTGAATATCTTCGGTCGAGACGTGGGTGCGACCATGCAGCAACGCGCGAGCCTTGCCGCCGAGAATCAAAAACTGAACGGCGCGGGGACCAGCGCCCCAGCTGACCAGGTCTTGCACAAAGTCAGGCGTGCCGGCGCCGCCGATGCGGGTCTGACGGACCAGCGACAAGGCGAACCGGATCACATGGTCGGTAATCGGAACTTCGCGGACGATTTTTTGCAGTTCGATCAGCTCTTCGCCGGTCAGCACCGGGGCGATTTCGCCTTTGGCGCCGCCGGTGGTGCGGCGGGCGATTTCAAACTCATCGTCAAAGTTCGGGTACTTCACAAAGACCTTGAACATGAAGCGGTCTTGCTGCGCTTCCGGCAGCGGGTAAGTACCTTCCTGTTCGATCGGGTTTTGCGTCGCCAACACGAAGAACGGGTCGGACAGTTCGTGGCGAACGCGGCCGACGGTGACCTGACGCTCCTGCATCGCTTCGAGTAGCGCCGCTTGCGTCTTGGGAGGCGTACGGTTGATTTCGTCGGCGAGAATAATGTTCGAGAAGAGCGGGCCTTCCAGGAAGCGGAATTCGCGATGGCCGGTCGAACGGTTCTCTTCGATGATCTCGGTGCCGGTGATGTCGGCCGGCATCAAGTCAGGCGTAAATTGGATGCGGCTGAAGCTGAGATTCAGCGTCTTGGCCAGCGAGCTGATCATCAACGTCTTGGCCAGCCCCGGCACCCCTTCCAACAGGCAGTGACCTCGGCTGATCAGCGAGATCAGCAATTCTTCGATCACGTCGGTCTGCCCGACGATGATTTGCGAAAGCTGCTCATGAATCTGACGACGAGCGGCGGCAATTCTCTCGACCGCAGCGGCGTCTGCCTGAAGGGGAGAGTCGGACATGAGCGGTTCCTTCAATCGAGCGGCAGAATAGGTTGGCGGGCGGCGGTTCGTAGGGCGAACCTGCCAGCCATTAAAACGGCGTTTCGTAGACTTCGTGTCGCAATGTTCACAATTAGTTCATCGAAGTCGAATTTCGACCTCAAAAGGTAGCTCGCAAATTAACAATTGGCGGTCCCGCAGCCCTGTCGGCGGGATTGTGACGATTGTAGGAATTGCGCTAAGTGTTTGTGCGAAAAGGCTTTCTGGAAGAGGACCGCCAGCTTTGGTCGCTGCGGTCGGTCACTTCTCTTCCTTCGGGGGGTAGGTCGTGCGGGGAAGGGCCGAGCCGCTGGGCGCCGGCGGAGCAGGCGCCGCCGTAAAGTTGAGCGCGAAGGCCGACTTGGTCAGCAGCACGCGGAGCGTCTGGGTCTCGGGATCCCCAAACAACTGGAAGGTGGCGGTGTGCTCCGATTGTCCGTCACGCAGCAGTACCCGGCCGTCGCGGCGGTCGACCAGCAGTACGATCGCTTCGTGCACCTTTTTGTCGATCCGGTTCTGCCGCGAGGCGAACGCCAACACCGGCAGCCGCGGCGATTGCTCGGCTTCGATCAGGTGGAAGTCGCGAATCGGTTCCGGCGTTTGCCACTGCAGCTGGCCGTCGCTGCGCGAGAAACTGTAGACCCGCGAAACCGGACCGACCGGCTCTTTGGAGTTGTACGGGATGCTCTTGGAGGTAAAGCGGCTCTCTTTGCGGCTGGTGGTGACGATCACTTGGAAGTCGTCGGCGCCTTCGACAATCTTGAGTTGCGAATCGCGCTGGTCCAGCTCGGGCTCGGCTTGCAGTTGGGCATCGATCACGGTCTTGCCGTCCGCCAGGTCAAACAAGTGGAACTTGCCATTGGGCTCCATGATCGCCACCTGCGAACCCATGATCTTGCCGCGTGAGCCAAGTTCCGCGGCATACCGCCACAGCTCTTCGCCGGTCAGCAGGTCGACCATGATCGCCGTTTGCTCGGTCCCTTTTTCCCAGGTCAGATAATTCGTGCCGTTGGTCGCCCAGATCTGCTCGCGGACCGGCGACTTGACTTGACCAAGCTGCGCGCCGCTCCGCAAGTCGAATAGCAGCGCCTCGGTCTCGGTTTGGGTGTCGTCCTTGCGAGGCGGAATTGCCGCCAAGACCGAATCGCTCGACAGCAAGTAGCAGCCAGGCGGAACGTTGTCCCGTTCCCAGTTCGACGCACCAGTCAGCGGATCGATGCAGATCAGCTTGTTGCCGCGCTGCAAGCAGAGCGAGTCATACCGCAGCGGGCTCATGTAGCCGATCGGTCGTTCGTTCAGTGAGTCATGACCGTCGTAGGCATAGTCGCCAAACGGATTGTCATTGACCTCGACGACGTTCACCTTCGGCCGGGTGCGGCTGTTGCTTCCTTCTGGGGAAAGATTCTCTTGCCACAGCGCCCGCTCTCGCAGCTCATCGTCTCCCCCGCGCTCCAGCGTGTCGAACGCGTGGACCTCGTTGCCGAACGACACGACCACCAAATGCCCCAGGCGATCGGCATGGATTTGGGCGGTCTGCGAGTTGTAGATCTGCGTTTCGTTCAGCATGGTAAACGGCAAGTGCAGCCGCTGGTTGCCATACTCGTCGATCGCCACGACATGGCGTTCTTCGTTGTCGAGCTTGAGCGCTTCGCGAGGAATGTCGAAGCCAAATCGTTCGTCGACCCGAATCGGATGCAGAAGACGCACGGCCGCAGCCAGATCTTCGCGGCGGCGGTCGAGATTCACCGCGCCGTAGTTCCAATACGGATTGGCGACGTTGATCGCCTGCTTCATCGCCAACTGGCGAGCGGTCTGGCCATCGGCCAATTTCTCGTTACGGAAACGCTCGGCCAGGCGGCGATAGACGATCGACGCGTCGGCGGTGTGCCCGCGAGCTTCCAGCAGTCCCGCCAATTCGGCGGTCGCTTGGGCGGCGACCTGCGCATCTTCGCAGAAGGCGAGTTGTTGCCAGATCGTTTCGGCGGTCAGTTCGTTTCCTTCCCGCTTGGCGACGCTGGCCAGTTCCAACTCGGCCTGACGGGCCAGTGGGAAAGCGCCAAAGCGACGAGCGAAATGTAACAGCTTATTGGCGTAGGCGTCGGTATCGGACGACTCTTGCGTCGTCTGCCAACGCTCGGCGATCGCTTCGTTCATGGCGGCGATCACCGTTTCGTCAGCCGCATCGCGCAGCTGAGCCAGTTGCCCGCCGATCCAGCGATCTCGCTGCACCCGCAGGTTTGGGCCGATGTTTTGCAGCGGGCGTTCGGTCTTCCCCTGGTCGAGGATTTCGTCGAGTAGATCGACGTAACGGATGTAGTCGTCGAAGGCCGCCTGGTGTTCGCCGGCCTGATGCAAGCCGATCGCGGTCACGCGGACCAGCTCGAGCCGATCATCGTTGCTTTCGACGATCGATTGCAGGATGTCGGCCGTTTTGCGGTTGGCGGCGAAGTCTTCCCGTAGCGCTTCAAGCGCCGTGGAGACGTACGCCTGTTGCGTTTCGGGCGAGTCGACCAGCTCCAGCGAGCGATGCAGGGTCGCCAGCGCTTCTTGGACTTTGCCGTCGTGGACCAGCAGTTCGCCCTGGTTGCGAAGCGCCTCGGCGTCGTTTGGGTTTTTCGCCAAACGAACGCGGACTTCGTCGCGGAGGGCGTCAATTTGCTTGAACGAAGCGACGAAGTTGACTCCTTGGGAGATCACGTAGCGGCCATGGCAAACCAGGTTGCCGAGCGTCCCTTCGGTCGGGATCGACTTGTCGAGTTTTCCGTTGCGAATGTTGATCCGCACGATCTCGTCTTGGGTGGTCGGCAGGTAGTAGTAGTCGCCGCTTAAGAAGCCGCGACCGCTCGGCAGACCGCCATCGGGGATGGCCTGGTTTTCCCACGCGGCGTCGCCGGTATCGACCTTCAAGCCGTAGATGGTGTTGGCGCCAATGATCAACGCGATGTCGTCGGCAACGGTCGCCAGGTAGACGCCATCTTCTCGTGGACGTTCCCACAGCAGCTGGCCGGTCATTCGATCGAGACAGTAGATTTCGTCCGTTTCGGGCGGCGTCAGAAAGACGCGGTTGCCGGAGATCACGACGCGGCCATCCGACCAGCGATCACCATAACCAGGACGCGTTTCGGCCCGGCGGCGCCGGATAAAACCTTGCCGCGGCTGGCGTTCGACCGTTTGGTATTGGTAACCCCACAGCAGCGAACGTTGGCGAACGTCGATCGCCGCCACGACGCCGATATTGGTCGGGCAGATCAACACGCCGTCCGAGAACGACGGTGAGGCGCCAAACTGGCGATGGGCCGGCTGATCGACCGACATCCACAGGCCGTCCAGCTGCGCCAACTGTTGCGACCACAGCAGCTTGCCGTCGGCCGAATGGAAGACGAGCAGGCGGATTTCGCCGTTGACCTCGGCGATCGTGTAGAGCGAATCTTCCACGGGGAGCGGAACGCCCAGGAACTGCGCTTCGGCCAAGGCCGGCTCGTCGCTCATTTCGCTGCCGGCGATCCACAGCGTCTCCCCTTCTCCCCGCAAGCCGAAGCAGCGGAGGCGATTGGGAGTCGGCGCGCGGGCCACGTTAAACAGGGCGATGCCGGGACGACGTTGTTCGGGCTCAGTCGGGGTCGATTCCTCGATGATGTAGACCCGCTCGCCATCGGACGAAATCTGCCCATAACAGCCGTCGAGCCAAGTGCGGCGTTTGATTTGATCGAGATAGCTGGAGCCGGGATCGTTCGACATGGCGCTAAACCGCGAGTCGATGCGGCTAACGTCGGAGGCGTCCCAGGGATAGTTCCATTTCACCTTGCCGGTCGTCAGATCGACCCCCAGTAAGTGCCACGGAGTGCGGACCAGCACTTGGTCTCGCACGACGAGCGGCTGAGCGGCGGGAAGCGCCGCGACGCCATTTTCGGTAAAGCCTTGGGCGGCGTCCTCGGTCTGTTCTTCGTCATTGCTGCTGCGGGCCATCCGGACATGCCAGTTGAGGTTGCGCAGCGGCGCGCTTCCCTTGGTCGGCGCATTCCGTGATGCGTCGCCCCCAAAGACGACCCACGATTGCGGAATCTTGGAGCTGGGGGACGACAGGTCTTGGAACTGCTGCGCAAGCCACTCGCCCGGTTGGGCCGATTCTTCAAACAGCGGGGCCAGGGACGGGGGAACTTTGAAGTTCAAGTTCTTCTGAACGGAGCGGAGATTCTCCAACGTTTCGATCGCCAGGTCTTCTTCGCCGGCGGCGTAATAGCCGATCGCCATCAGCAGCGAGACTTCCGGTTCGTACTTCTCCATCGCCAAGCGGCTGTTCAGCAGCGGCTGCAAGGCCAGGACCGCCGACATCGGCAAACCTTGGTCTAGCTGCGAGCGAGCCAGCAAGATGGTCGCCTGATAGCCGCCGTCGGTATGGGCGTAGCGCCGCGAGATTTCGGCCAGCATGCTGAGGTCGCGCGAGGTGATGGCCTGCTTCAGCATCGCCTTGGCGTCGGCGCCATAAAGCAGCTCGAACGCCTCTTGCCCCTCTTTTGGCAACGAGTTGAGCAGCTCGCGGGCCTCTTTCTTGACGCTAAGGTCGACCGGCCCGGCCACTTGGCCCGGCAGGAAGAAGTCTTCCAGCTCCGGATCGTTGAGCAGCAGGCCAAGCTCCTCGGCGGCGGCGGTCCACCGCTTGTCGGCGATCGCTTCGCGGGCTCGCTCGGTCTGCAGCCGGATCTCACGCGGGGGCGCCAGAAAGACGGCGTCTTCGTTGGCGTCTACCTGGGCGGAAGCGGCGGCCGCGCAGGCGGCGATCAACAAAAAGGCCGTCAGGGGGGAGCGACGAAGCGGCGATCCACTGGCAGGGAGAGAGGGGAGGATGCGATGTTTCACGCGCGGAGGCTCCAGCGGTTTTGAATAGGAACTTACTTCCTCAATTTACGACAACCGGACGAAAATGACCAATTGAATCGTCACAGGTTAGTCGTTTCGGCAAGCGATTGGTTCAGCACCGAAGCGATCGTTTGGCGCAAGTGTAGGCGTTAGGAAGCCTAAAAAAACGGGTCGAAAAGTTCCGAAAAGGCGGTATTTCCCGGTTTTTCGGCCTTTTTAGGCCTTTAGCCGCGATGTCAGGCTTGAAAAACTCGACTGAAATCTTTTAATCAACGCGTTCCGCTCAACGGACGGACAATCCATTCCACACTGCACAGCCTCGCAAGGAGGGAAAAAATGGCGAAAAAAGCCGCTGCGGCCGCTACCGTCAAGAAGCCGCTGACGAAGACCGAACTGTTGAACAACATCGCCGAAGAAACGGGCATCGCCAAGAAGGACGTGGCGCTGGTCCTCGACTCGCTCTCGAACGAAGTCAAGAAGTCGCTGGGTCGCTCGGGCGCCGGCGCCATCTCGATTCCGGGCCTGATCAAGATCGAAAAGAAGAAGGTTCCGGCTCGTCCTGCCAAGAAGGGCGTTCCGAACCCGTTCAAGCCGGGCGAATTGATGGACGTTCCGGCCAAGCCGGCGTCGGTCAAAGTCAAGGTTCGCCCGTTGAAGAACCTGAAAGACATGGTCTAGTCGCCAGGCGAATTTTCGCTTGCCGCGTTAAAGACGCACGTCACGAGCGTAAGGCTGCAAGATCCGAAGGGCGCACCACCCGCGCCCTTCCATCATGCGGCCTTACGCCGTTCTTGGTGGTAGAGAAGATTCGTAGGGTGGGTGGAGCAAGCGCCAAAACGTCTCCCACGTAAATCGTCATCGCTCGCTTGCGCAATCCCACCTTCTGCGTGGGCAACGCATTGTTGGCGCCAAGGACCAGACGAAGAAGCCGGCAACCTAAGCTTTTTCCCGCAGAAACGGCGGTAATTTGGCCAGGTAGTATTCGACCGGCGGGGTCTCTAGATCGGGTTCTTTGCCGAGATCGTCAAAGCGTCGCAGCTCGATCGCCGCTTGGAAAAAAGGGCCGCTTTCGAAGTCGGCGATCTCGGCGGTCGACATGGCGCCTCCTTGCAGCTGCAGGCTCTGCAGCGACGCCGGCGATAGATCTTCGTAATACGCCGCGTCGGTGGCGCACAGGTAGCGCTTGGCCGCGACATGTAACCGACCGGGCTCGACAATCTCGGGCGGAAAGTGCCGCGCCAGAAAGCGGGCGCCCAGCTCTTCGTGCTGCGCGTCGATCCCTTGCTCGGCGATCGACTCCTCTTTGCCGGTGATGAGATGGCCGAAGTCATGCAGAAAGCAGGCCGCGATCATTGCGTCGCCGGCGCCCGCCTGTTCGGCAAAGTACGCCGACTGCAGCGCGTGCTGCCGCTGGGTGACCTGCTCGCCATAAGTCTGGTCTCCTAGCTCGGAAAATTTGCGGGCGATGAATTCAAGGACTTGCATGTCGTTCGGTTACCGTGAGGGATAGGCGGGCTTGCTAGAGCGGTTTTCTTCAATCTTTAGCGTTGTGGCTGGTTGCGGCCGCGCTGGTCGGCGTTGACCTGCATCGACGAATCTTGAGGATTCGCCTGCTTCGGTCGCCTTGACCAGCTTGCCTCACTAACTGCCTGTTGAAAAATGCCCTCGTGGCATTTTTCAACCTCGCCAGGCTCAGAGCATAGCTCTTCGCGGCTCCCAAAATAACGACTTACGTCGCTATTTTGGGATCGCATCCCTGCGATCACGCAGTCCATCGAGAAAATCAACGGACTGCCAACGCCAGAAACGTTACAGCTATCAGAAAAACGCTCTAGAAAACTAGTAGACGTCGCCTAGCATATTGGCCCCGCGAAAAAGCGAAAGATATTTTCGACAATCTCCGCTGTGCGAACTGGGAAGATTCGATGACGCCGCGCTTGGTTGCTCTCCACCCATTGGATAGGAGAGGCTGAAATTGCCCTTTTCCGGCGAATTCCTATTAGGGGCAAACGGCAGATTCGCGTCAGGGCGCTGCAATCAGCGAAAAAAGAAACGCCGAAGGTCTTAACTAAGCAAGACTTGCGGCGTTTTTTGAAAGTGGTCAGAGCCGGAATCGAACCGGCGACACTTGGATTTTCAGTCCAATGCTCTACCAACTGAGCTATCTGACCAGTGGGAGAAAGACCAAATCTAGGTCAGCCGCCGCCGGTTGTCAATTGGGGGCGCCGTTGTCCGAGATAAAGAACCAGTCGTGACTTACGTCATCGAGATCGCCGCAGTTTGCTTGACAGTTTGCGGCGAAACTTCTAGTTTGACCAGAACCTCTTCCCACGGAACATTTGCTACACATCGCGAAACGCCTGACGCCGTACGTATCGACCCGTCGATTCGTATCAGGGTTCGCGTATCCTATTGGTTTTCCGCTAGGCCATGCGCACTACTTGCCGTCGATATTTATGGAGCCACCTGGCGTGGAGCGTCTGTCTATGGACGCTGTTCCCCACGGTGGCGTGCGCCTTGGGACCCGATAGTCCTGAGGTAGTCGCCCTGGTAAATAAAGGGGTGACTTACCTGGAAGGTGCGTCCCCGCATACGCGTGCCGGCGGGGCGTCGCTGATTGCCTTGGCCTTGCTCAAGGCAGGCAAACCGGTCGATCATCCGCGGGTGCAAAGCGGCATTAGCGCCGCCAGAAAAATGGGCGCCGGGGTTCCCTCGCACGTGCATGACAACGCGTACGACGTGGGGCTCTGCCTGATCTTGCTCTGCGAACTCGATCCCGAAGGGAACGAAGCGCCGATCCAGAACATGGTCCAGTACTTCGTCGAGACGCAAAAAGCGGGCGGCGGCTGGGGTTACAAAGGAAGAGATACCGGCGACAACTCGATGACGCAGTATGGCGCGCTCGGGCTGTGGCTCGCCCAGCGAAGCGGGTTTAACGTTCCCCTGCCGGTTGTCGAAAAGCTCTGCAATTGGGTGCTTCGCTGCCAAGACCCGTCGGGAGCTTGGGGTTACCAGGGGAATGACCCAGGCCCCGGCAATTTTCAGCGTTTACCGCAATCGAACATTCGCTTGACCATGGTTTGCGCGGCGCTGGGGAGTCTCTACATGGGGACCGACCTGCTGAACATCAACGATCGCCGCCGTGCCGCAGAAGAGAACGAGAGCAACCTGCCGGGCTTTCTGCGCGAAGTGCAGACGCCGGAGGCGATCGAGCGGAAAAAGGCGTTAACCAAAGCGGTCGACGCCGGACGTGT
This sequence comes from Blastopirellula retiformator, assembly GCF_007859755.1. Taxonomy (NCBI): domain Bacteria; kingdom Pseudomonadati; phylum Planctomycetota; class Planctomycetia; order Pirellulales; family Pirellulaceae; genus Blastopirellula; species Blastopirellula retiformator. The sequence continues at coordinate 1,011,821 of NZ_SJPF01000004.1, forward strand.
GACCGCCTCGAAAAACGCCGGCCGCAACTATCTGGCGGCCCATTTCTCGATTACCGCCGGCCAGTGGGACTATTACTATCTTTACGCCCTAGAGCGGTATGAGAGTTTTCGCGAACTGGACGTCGGACGCAAAGACAAGAACCCGAATTGGTACCAGGCAGGCTTCGAGCGATTGAAGTCGACGCAAGGCGCCGCCGGTCAATGGGGCGGAAGCAACGAAGAAGCGTCGGTCGCCACGGCTTTCGCCATCCTCTTCCTCCGCCGCAGTACCGCGCAGTCGATCAAAAAGCGGAGCCGCGTCTTTGACGAAGGACGTTTGGTCGGCGGACGGGGACTGCCGAAAGTGGCGGAGGACGTCACCGTGAAAAACGGCCAGGTCGTCAACAAGGCTGAACTGCTGGAGTCGGAAAAGTTTCTGTCGATGATGGAAGCGGACGACGCGGAACTAGAACGCTACCTCAACCAGGACGTTCCGTTCGAGCTCAGCGAAGACGAACGGGGACGCTCGGAACAGATCATCCAGTTGCGAAGGAAGATCCGCGACGGTTCGTACGGCGCTCGCCTGTTGGCGATCCGCGCCATTCGGCAGTCGAAAGACTTCGACAGCATTCCGGTTTTGATTTATGCATTGACCGACCCGGACGGCCGCGTGGCGATCGAAGCCCGCGACGCCCTCCGCTTTATCACCCGCAAGTTCAACGGCTTCGGGATGCCGCGCGGCGCCGACGTCACGCAGCGGTCTCTTTACGCGAACCAATGGAAACAGTGGTATCGCTCCGTTCGTCCCGATGCTGAGTTTTTGGACTAGATGGCCTCGTCTGCGACGTCAACTTCTTCCGCTGGATCCCGACCGTCTCGCTTGACGCGGCCGATGAAGGTCTCGTCGTACGACCGCGTCGCCAGCATTTTGGTGGCGCTGCTGGTGCTGGTCGGCCTAGCGGTGTTGATTTTGTTTTTGATCTTCCTGACGACGCGCACCTATCCGACGCAAACGGCGGTGCCGGTCATCCTGGAAGAAGTCTCGGGCCGCGGCGACCATGCCGCCGGCGTCGCCCGCGATCTCGAAGCCCCCGGCCTGGACGAACTGAACGAAGAGATCGAGCCGGAATTGAACATGTCGCCCGACACGATCAGCGAAGCGATCTCTTCGCAATCGACGGCGCTGGCCAATCTGGAAGGGGCGATGAGCGTCTCCAGCGGCGGCGGCGGCTTGGGCGACAGTCGGCCGGTCGGACCGCCCGGCGATGGCGAAGATACGATCCCCCGCTACGAGCGGTGGGAAATTCAGTTTGAGTCGTCCGACCTGAAGACCTACGCCCGGCAGCTCGACTTCTTCAAGATCGAACTTGGCACCTTGGCCGGCGGCGACAAGGTCGCCTACGCCAAAAACCTGTCAGGCGCGCCCGAGCGCCATGAAGGCTCGACCGCCAAAGAAGAGCGACTGTACATGACGTGGCGCGACGGTTCGTTCAAAGAAGCCGACAGCGAACTCTTGTCCAAGGCGGGCGTAACCCCAGGTCCGGTCGTGATGCAGTTCTACGATCCCGAAACAGAAAACCTCCTGGCGTATCTCGAAAAAACATACGCCAAGGATCATACGATTGGTCAAATTCGTCGCACCTACTTCGGCGTTCGCAAGAAGGGAAACGAGTTTGAGTTTTACGTTCTCCGTCAGGAATATCGCAGCGTTCGCTAACGGAGCCGACGCCGCCGGCGTCGCTCGCTATCCCTTCAACAAGGTTTCAGCAACTCGATGGATATCAGCGGTCTCACGGAAATTTTCGGTTACATCATCTACGGCGTGCTCGGTCTGATCGCGCTGTGGGGCGCTTTCTGCGTCATCGTGGTTTGGATGCGCGTCGCCGAAAAGCGTTTTCGCAACGAAGCGGAACAGGATGAATTTCTCGACGCGGTCGAAGAGCCGCTCGCCCGCGGCAACTACGACGCGGCGGAAGAGCTGTGCGAAGACGACCCGCGGGCAGTGCCGCAGTTGGCTCTGCTGGCCTTGCACATGCGAGACAACAGCTACGCCCAGATCAAGCAGATGATGCTCGATCGGTTTCAGCGCGACGTGTTGTCCGACCTGGAGTATCGCCTGAGCTGGGTTTATACGGTCATCAAAGGCGCCCCGATGGTTGGGCTTCTCGGTACGGTGGTCGGCATGATGGGGGCGTTTGGCAAGCTGGCCGCTGGCGAAAGCGGCGGCACCGATATCGCCACGCAAATGGCCGAAGACATCAGCTTGGCGCTGATCACGACGGCCAGCGGTTTGGCGATCGCGATTCCGCTCGTCTTTTGCACGGCCAGCATCAACGTCCGCATCCGCAAGATGGAAGACCTGGTCGGCGTCGGCGTTACGCGATTTCTGGGCGCCCTGCGTGAACGTCTAAGCCGGGAAGCGTAATCATGTCCGACGGAAGTCAGCACAAGACGAAAGATGGGGCGCTGCAGGTCGAACCGGAAGCGATCACGTTTCGTCGTCCGCAAGCCAAGAAGGATGAGGCCGATCTCGACATCACGCCGATGATCGACATCACCTTCCTGCTGCTGATCTTCTTTCTGGTGGCGTCGCGGCTCGATTCCGACTCGGTCAAAAATCTGCCCAACGCCAAGCAGGGAGTCAGCATCTCGGCCTCCAATACGGTTGTCCTGACGGTGACCGCCGGCGGCGCCGATGGCGCTGCGGTCGTCTACCTGGGGGATGGTCCGCTGGACGACACCCGTACGTCCGACGGCCTCGACGCCCAAGAGGCGGAGATCATGGACTACGTCGAACGAGAAATGGCGACCCGCCCTGCCCGCTCGGTACTGGTGAAAGCGGAGAAAACGGTGCGCGCCGGCGACGTCGTCCGCGTGATGCGGGCCGCGGCCAACATCGAAGGCGCCGAAGTCTCGAAGGCCTATATCGGAGTCAAGGAAGGAGCATGAGCGAACAACTCTTTCGATTCCGCTGCTCCGCTTGCGGAGATGTGCTGTCGGCGAGCATGGATATGATCGGCGCCGAGATCAAATGCGCCAACTGTGCGACCCGGCTCGAAGTGCCGGCCCCCGCCAAGGCTCGCACAGCGCCGATTGGCGAAGACGACGACGCAACCGGCGGCCGCCGCATCGACGATACGATCGCCGACGAAACTCCCGTTACGTTCGGCAACAAGGGCCCGCTGGAAGAAGACGAGTTGGACCTGACGCCGATGGTCGACGTCACGTTCTTGCTGCTGATTTTCTTCATGGTGACCGCTTCGTTTGCCCTGCAGAAAACGCTCGAAACCCCGGCCCCCCGCGACGACTCGGCCAGTTCCTCTTCCCGCACAATGGAAGAGCTGCTGGACGATCCCGATTACGTCGTGGTGCGGATCGACTCGTACAACACGTTTTTCGTCACCTGCGCCGCGTGGGGCGACGAACGCGAGGCGCCTAGTCGCCAAGAGTTGCTGATCCAGATTCAAGAGGCCCGCGACTCCAACCCCGCCGCGCCGCCGGGCACGTTGCTGGTCAACGCCCATGTCAACGCGATGCATGACAAGGTGGTCGCAGCGCTGGACGCCGGCAATACCGTCGGCATGAACCAAGTGAAGTTGTTGACGACCGAGGAAGAATAGTCTTTTCGGATCGTCCCCTAGAAGCCATCCGCCAATCCGCTGAACGAAACGCTGTCCGCTATGATGAACGTCGCCGAGTTTCTCGATCTGCTTGATACGTACGAGTATCTGGCCGAAAACCAGATTGCGGCCTTGCGCCGTCAACTGACGCAGATGGAAGAGGAACCGACGCCCGAGCAAATCGTCAACGGCTTGCTGCAGCGCGGACATCTGACCAAGTACCAGGCCAAACGCCTGATCGCCGAGTCGATGACCGGCACGTCCCGCCGCAAGCAAAGCGTCAGCAACGGACGACGCCGGGCCCAGGAAAAATGGCTTAGCTCGACGCCGGTCGAAGAAGAAATCGTTGATCTTGGCGACGGCGATTTAGTGCCGCTCGACGAAGACGTCGGCTCGGCGTTTGACGACGTGCTGGGCGAAGACGCCCTGGTCGAAGACGACTCCTTCGCTCCGCTCGAAGAGACGAAGCCGGGCAAAGAGAAAGGGAAAGGCCAATACGTCAAGAAAGAGCAGCGGAAGAATCGCTGGGACTCGCCGCTGTTGATCTTCGGCGGCGCCGGACTGGTGATGTTGCTGTTGGCGGGCGGTTTGCTGTTCGCCTGGCTGTCGTGGGACAGCGGCGATTCGGTCTTCCAGTTGGCCGAGGCCGATTACGAAGGACGCAAGTACGCTCAGGCGGTCTCGAAGTACGACAAGTTCCTCGGCTCATTCCCAACGCACTCGCAAGCGCCGACTGCTAGGGTTCGGCGAGGCTTGGCGAATCTTCGCCTGGTGATCGAAGGGACGAACAACTACGAAACCTCGCTCGTGCGGACCGAAGAGATTCTGGGCGAGATCAAAGACGAAGAAGAGTTCGCCATCGCCCGGCCCGAGCTCGCCTCGCTGCTGCCCGATTTGGCCAATGGTTTGGCGCAAACGGCGGTTGGCGAGCAGACGATCGACCGGCGCCGCGACCTGGTCGCCAAGGCGAAGCAGGCGATGACGCTGGTCGACGACAGCAACTATCTGCCGACGTCGCTGCGGAGCGGACAGCAAACGCGCATCGACGGCATCGTCGCCGACATTCAGCGGGTCGAACGAGGAATCTCACGCGACGAAGAGCTGGCCGCCGCGGTCGCCGACATTCAAGCCGCCGCCCAAGCCGGCGACTTCGAAGCGGTTTATAAGCGACGGCTCGACCTGCTCCGAGTTTATCCGAGCCTCAGCGCCAACGCCGACTTGCAAGGCGCGGTCTGGGAAGTGGTCGCCGCCCTGGAAGCGAAGGTCGCCGTGTCGGACGAAAAGGTGGCGGCCGAGCGACAAGATCATCCGCTGGGCCCGGCCCGTACGGTAGTGATCGCCGCTCGTAACGGCTCGGTCGCGTCGCAAGCGGCCAAAGACGCCGTTACGGTGATGCTCGACGGCGCCCTGTTTGGGCTCGACCGTCGCGCGGGCACGCCGCTGTGGCGCCGCTTTGTCGGTTTCCCGGATACGGTCGAACCGGTGCTCACCGGTGATCACTCGGCCGTCATCGCCTATAGCCCGCTTCGCCAAGAGCTGATTCGCCTCAACTCGCTCACCGGCGAACTGGCCTGGCGTTTTCCGCTAACCGAAGAAGTGGTGCAGTTGCTCGGCCAGGGAGGCGACCTGCTGGTGGTGACCCGCGAAGGGAAACTGCTGCGGCTGAATCAAACCTCGGGCGAACAGACGCAAAGCGTGCAACTGCCGCAACAGGTCTCAGTCGCGTCGACGATCGGCAAGTCGCAAGGTCGGCTGTTGGTGGTCGGATTGCATTCGACGCTGTATGTGCTGGACGCCAAGACGCTGAACTGCGATCAAGCGATTTTTCTCGGTCACGAGGCAGGCGCCATCGTCTCACCGCCGGTCATGACGGCGCTGGGGCATCTCTGCCTGTTCGAGAACGCCGGCCCCGACTATTCGCTGCTGCACGTGCTGGGCGAAGAAGAGGAGAAACTGACGCAGTTGCAGTCGCCGACGCGGTTGCCAGGCTTGGTCTTGGCGCCGGCGCTGACGTTCCAGTCGCGGGTAGCGGCGGCCAATGATCGGGGCGCCATCTTCGTCTTTGAAGGGGGCATGTCGAAAGAGAACCCGGTTCGCCTGCTCGCCCAAACGAAGGCCGAACGGGGCGAACGGCTCTACTCGCTGATTGCCCTGGAGAACGGCTATCTGTGGGTCGGCGACAACCGACTTTCACGCTACGCATTGCAACTGTCGCAACAGTCGATTGTGCCGCGGGTGGTCGAATACGATCGCGACAACTTCGTCTCGTTGCGGATCGAAGGGGACCTGCTACTGCATGTTCGCCGCCCGGCGCAAGGAGGCGGCGTGATCGTCTCGGCCGCCGACCTGAATGACAACGGCGCGAAGCCGCGGTGGTCGACCACGTTGGCCGCTCCGCTGACCGGACCAGCGTTTGCGATGTCGGCGCAGAACCCGCCGCTGGTGATGACTTCGCGCGGCGACTTGTTTGAGCTGACCGGCGCCGTGGTGCAAAACGGCGTTACCGACGCTCCCTCCGATTCGGCCAACTATGTCGCGCCGCCGCTACTGAATAGCCAGGTCGACGTTCCCCCATCGCAGCTCTTGTTTATGGCCCAGTCGCCCGAGAATCGAGCGGTCTCTTTTAATCCTGCCCGGACCGGCAGCGTGTTGAAGCAAGTCACCCTGGAGATCCCCAGCGAAAGCGTCACTTCGGGCGCGGTCGTCGCGGGAACCGGCGTGGTCGTCCCCAGTTCCGAGGGGCAAGTCTTCTTCCTCGATCCTGGCGCCGGCGCTGCGGCCGCTCTGCCGTTCCAACCTCGGTTAGCGCTGGGCGAACGGCTTGACTGGACCCAACCGGTCGCCGATGGCGATGCGGCGATCGTGTTTGACGGGCGGAGAACGTTGTACCGGCTGCAAGTGCTAGATCCCGCGGCGCCGCAACTGACGGCGGTCGCCGAATGCGTGATCGACGGCAAGTTGGGACCGCTAATGGCGGTGATGGGGCCGACCTTGGTCGCCAAACAGATTGGCGAGACCGCCGACACGTTGGTCTTCGTTTCGCTTCCCGATTTGCAATCGACGCAAGAGCAGCCTATCGACGGCCGCGTGATCGCCGGACCGTTCTCTGCGGGAGATCGAGCCATCGTCCAGACGTCGCTCGGCGCGCTGGTCGCTTACGGCGCCGATCAACAAGAGCAGTGGCGAGTTCCGACCGACACTTCGGTGGTCGTGGGCGAGCCGCTGGTCGAAGGCGAACAGATTGTCGTCGCCTGCGACGATGGACGAATCTTGCAGATCAACGCCGCCACGGGCGAGATCGCGCGCGAGATTCAACTCGACGAGCCGCTGACCGGCGGGCTGACGCTCGCAGGAGGTCAGCTGTGGATCAATGGATATGGCGGCGTCGTGCACCTTTTGAACTGGCAGTAGCGAAGCAACGTGAATCGAAATTTCTGGACAATTCGAGTGATCCTGCTGTGCGGCTTTTGCCTGACGGCGGCGCCGCTACTTGCGCAAGACGAGCCGCCGCCAGCCCGCGCCGTGCGTTCGGACGACGTGCCGTTCGAGCGGATCACGATGAAGGACAAGGCCGATACGTTCGAGATCAATATCCGCCCCCTGACGCTGCCGCGCGGCACGTTTTGGGAGAACATAAAGGGGAATGATACGGTCCGCTTCGTGTCGGAAGATGGCCGGACGCTCGAAACGAAACGGAAGTACGTGACCTCGTACATCAAGTTTCCGCAGTTGCTGCTCAACGAAGCGAATCGCCTGACCCGGGCGGGTCAGCTGGACGCCGCCTTCAAGTTCTATGATCGGCTGTTGCTCGACTATCCGCAGCATGAGGGCCTGTCGACGGCGCTTTCCGCCTACTTGTACGAGAACGCCAAAGGAGCGTTTCGCAACAATCAATATGGAGAAGCGCTCGGGTTCCTGGAAGAGGCGAACTCGTACCGCCCGCCGGTCGACAATCTCGACACGGCGATCAACGCCGCGGCCGATAAGCTGATTGGCGACTACGTGGCGCAGCAGCAGTACGCGTCGGCCCGAGAACTGATCGCGCGGTTGTCGAAGCTCCGCATTCGCGACGTCGCGTCGGTCACCAAGTGGAAACAGTACCTGCAAACCGAAGCGGGCAAAAAGCGGGACGAAGCGAAACGCTATCTGGCCGCCGGCGACTTGAACGCCGCTTTCGTCGCCGCCAAACAGATGCGTTTTATCGATGGCAAAGTAAGCGGCGGCCCCGAGCTGTCGGAAGAAATCGCCCGCCGCTTTCCGTTTATCCGCGTCGGCGTCACCGTGCCGACCGTCGTGGCCAATTCGGCCAGCATGACCTTCGCCGCAACCCGCGATCGGCGGCTGCTGCAGCGGAACCTGACCGAATTGATCGGCTTTGGCGCCGACGGCAGCCAGTATGCGTCGCCGTTCGGTACCTTGGGACGCGCGGTCGGCGGCGTCGAGTTCAGTCTTTTGTTTCGCAATCCGGCCGAAGCCTATCCGTGCTCAGCTCAACTGCTTAGCCAGCCCCCCTCTTCGCCGCGACTGGCGCTGCTGCAAGAGTCGCTCGCCTATGTCGATCTGGAAAACGGCCGCGAACTTCGCGTGCAGCTGAAGACGCCGCATGTGCGTCCCGAGGCGCTCGCTCGCTTGGACGTCATGCAGCAGCTTCCCGAAGCGGTTCCGTATCAGGAAAAGACGAGCGGCGATATGCGGCGGTTTGTGGTCAATCCCGACTACGCGATGCGCAGCCCGCAGCAGCCGCAAGCGATCGAGATGGAAAATTTCGGATATTCGAGTCGCGCCCTGCTGGCGCTTCGCTCGGGGCAAATCGACATCATCGATCGTCTGTTCCCGACGCAAGTTGACGAAGCGAAGGCCGACAGCTCGCTGGTGGTCGACTACTATCGGACCCCCTCGATTCACTTTCTGGCGCCGAACTACGATCATCCGCTGATGCAGTCCCCCACGTTCCGTCGCGGGCTGCTGTACGCGATCAATCGCAGCTCGATCCTGGATGGCCGCCTCTTGGCAGGCGCCGAGATTCGCGGCAGCCACCTGATTAGCGCCCCAATTCCGGCGGGACTCGAAGCGGACGATTCGGCCGGCTATGGGTACGACAACTCGATCGATCCCCGCCCCTACGAACCGGAGATGAGCGTTACTTTGTTCCGCCTGGCGTTGCTCGAACTAGAGCAACAAGCCGAAGCGGCCGAGACCGACGCGCCGCAGATGATCAAACAGCTGAAGATCGGTCATCCCGATAGCGAAATCTCGCGCGAGGCGACCACCGCCATCGCCAGGTACCTGAAGCGAGTTGGCTTTGAAGTCGAACTGGTCGTCACGCCTCCCGAGGCGATTCGCGCTGCCGACGTCGGCGTTGACCTGTTGTACGTCGAAGCCTGCGTGCAAGAGTCGCTGGTCGACATCCCGCTGTTGGTCTCGCAGATGATTCCCGCCGAACATCAAAGCCGCTACCTGCAAGCCGCCGTTCGTCGGTTGAACGAAGCGACCAACTGGACGCAGGTTCGCGAGCGGTTCTGGACTTTGCATCGCGTCGCCTATGACGAAACGATCGTACTTCCACTCTGGCAGATGCGCGACTATTTCGTTCGCTCGGCCGAGTTCGGCGGCGTTTCGCGGCAGCCGATGACGCTGTTCCAAGACGTCGAACGTTGGTCCGCCATTTCCCTGACTTCCGGAAAGGGGAATAAATAATGCGTACCGCTTGGACCTGGTTGATCGTCGGTTTCTGCTTGTCGCTATCGCAAACAGCGCTGGCCGCACCGTGGGAATTTGATCCGTATCGCGTCGAAGTTTGGATTGCCGCTGACGATCCGCGATTGCTGAGCGACTCGGCGCAACAACAAGTGCGTGAGAAGATCGAGCAGCGAAGCTGGATTGCCGCCAAAGCGGTCTGGCAGGTCGATGTGCTCCCCTGCCCTGCACCGCTGCGTTGGGACGCGTTTCACAAGCTGGGCGAAATGACGCAGCCGGTCAATCCGCAAACGGCCGATGCCCCAGTCGACAAGATCATCTTGGTCACGATTCAATCGCAATCGCCGCAGCTACAAATGGCGGCGCGGCAGTTCGACGTTCGCACGCAGCGGTGGAGTGGCGTTCATCGCGAGCAAATTGGCAGCTTGCGGCTGGTCAGCATCACGGCGGTTGATCTACTGCGGCGCTGCTTTGAGCCGATCGGCAAGATCGAACGCATCGATGAGTCGGAAGCGCTGGTCGTGATGAAAGCCCAAGGTCTGGCCGATACGCCCGATTCGCCGGCGATCGTTCCCAACGGTTCGGCCCTGACGGTTGCGATGCGTCGGCTGAACCGGACCGGTCAGCTCGAAAAGAACGGCGTGCAGATGATTGATTGGACCGTGCTGGAAGTGCTGGCGGATCAATTCAACTTCAAAAAGTGCGAAATCCTCTCGGGCTTTCGGCGTCCGCTGTCGGGGCGCAAGAGCATTCGCGTCGAACGTTTGGCGGTCGCCGTGAAGCCCGCCTACCAGCAAACCGAACTGCACGTGAGGAGTCGCGAGGGAAGCCCACTGCCTGGTTACGAAATCTACGCCAAAGACACGCAGTCGGGCGAAAGCGAACGGCTGGCCGCGACCGACGATCATGGCGTGGTCGGCTTGCCCCAAGATCCGCAGCATCCATTCCGCCTGTTGTACGTGCGCAGCGGCGGCAGCTTGCTCGCCCGATTGCCCCTGGTGCCGGGACTTGAGTCAGAGCTGACCGCGACCGTCACCGACAACGCGCGGCAGGTCGAAGCGGAAGGATTCGTCCTCGGCTGGCGGCGGAAGATGCTCGACGTGATCGCTCGTCGCGAGCTGATCGCCGACCGGATTCGTCGCCGGATTGAAGAAGGAGACGTCGAAGGCGCCGAGAAGTGGCTTGTCGAGATGCAAGAGATGACGAAGATCAATGACCTGCTCTATCAATTCCGCCAGGCGAAGAACGACTTCTTGGAAGGGGGCGACGCGTCGGACCAACGGACCAGCGCCCAGATCACGCAGTTGTTTGACAAGGCGCAGCAATTGGCCAGCAAGAGCTACAACCGCAATCTCGAGCGCGATCTCGCCGACGAAGTGCAAAAGATGCGGAAGGCGTCTGACAGCTTTGGGGGAGACGCCGCGGCGCCGACCTCTTCGGACGATTTCGGCAAGTAGCGGCTATCGCGCCGCGAGCGCCAAGTAGGTGACCAGTGCGCCCATGATCGCCGACAATGGCAAGCCGACCAACAACGCGATCGTTAGCTGGCGTTCGCGGCGGGTTTGACGCGGCTGAAAGATGAGCCGCGAAGAGCTGGGCTGAATCGCCGCCGTATCTTGCGACGCGAACAACGACTGCTCGGTCGACTGCGACGTCTGGCTATGACTTTCGCTATCGTCCGGGCTCACTTCGTAAGCGTTCGAGCCTGCTTCGGTGTCGTTCATGTGACCCCCGCTGGCGTAAACCGGCGGCGGAGGTTGCCAGGCAGGCTGAATCGTTTGATTCAATTCAAACTGCCGCGTGTCCGAAACCCACGGCTCGAGCCGAGCGGCGATTTCGGCCGCCGATTGAATCCGCTTCTCTGGGTTCTTCTCCATCATCTCGGCGATGACGTCGACCAGGTCGCGATCGATATCGGGATTGAACCGATGCGGGTGCAGCGGCGGTTCGTCGCGATGGCGGCGGGCTTTGTCTTGAACCGATCCGCCGGGGAACGGCACTTTGCCGGTCAGCGCGTAATAAAAGGTGCAGCCGAGCGAGTAGATATCCCACAGCGGCGACACATCCAGCGGATCGCGAATCTGCTCTGGCGCCAGGTAGTCGATCGTGCCGACGATCTTGCCCGAGGCGCCGCTGCTATTCGCCTCGTTCATGAAGTCGGCCAGCCCCAGGTCCGAGACCTTCGCCTTGCCGTCGGGCGTCACCAGAATGTTGCCCGGCTTTACGTCGCGATGGCACAAGTCTTGTTGATGGGCGTATTCCAAACCGCGGGCCGCATGCGAGACGATCGTCGCCGCGTGATACTGCGTCAGATGACGCTTGGCTCGGATCAGCCGCCGCAAGTCGGTTCCCGGCACATACTCGGTCACCAGGTAATGGACGTTGCCGTCTTGGCCGGCGTCGTACGCTCGCACCAGGCAAGGATGATCCAACTGGGCCTGCATGCGAATTTCGCGCATGAACCGGTTGATCGCCTCAGGCGTGCTCCGCTGCAGCGGCAGCACTTTAATCGCCACCTGACGACCCATGAAGTTGTGTTCGGCTTTGAAGACCTGCCCCATGCCCCCCTGCCCGATCCAGTCGGTGATGACATAGGGGCCCAGGGTTAACTTGGTCAGGCCTTTACGCAACTGGTCGGCTTGATACTGGGTTAGCATCTTCCGATCGACCAGAGCGGCAGCTAGATCTTCGTCGCTGACGTTGCGACGGATCGACGCCGCCTGCAGCTTTTGGATCGTCTCTTCGATCTGCTCGGAGGAGACGAGCCCGCTGACCAATGCGGTTTCTCGAAATGATTTCGCGGACTCAGTAGGCACGGCGGTCTAGCCAGAAAGAAAAGTAGTTGAGTTGATTTTACTCGGTTCCACCGATCTTCAAGAGGCGGACGGGCGAAATTGGTCCTTTTTGAGGGTTGGTTAAGGACTTTCTTACAAATAATCTTGCCAAGAATCGGGCAACGGCGCCTCAATCGTAAGTCGTTTTTTCAGCGTAGGATGCGTAAAAACGAGACGTCGCGCGTGCAGCGCAATCCCGGGGGCGAAACGGTCGGTCGCCCCATATTTACGGTCTCCCAGGATTGCCGCGCCGCGGCTGGCTAGCTGGAGGCGAATCTGGTGTTTTCGGCCGGTGATCAGTCGCAATTCGACCCGCTGGCATTGCCGGAGCCGCTGCTGTCCGATCACCTCCAGCTCGGCATTGTCGGCGTCGGCGGCGCCTTCCGGGGCCACCACCATCCGGCGGAGCTTGTCCTCTTTGCGGATCCAATCAACCAGTTTGCCGCTGCGGATTTTCGCACCCAGCGGAATCAGGGCGCTATATTCCTTTTCGGTCGAGCGATCCCGAAATTGCTCGGAAAGTCGGCTCGCCGCTTTCGAGGTCCGGGCCAACAGTAGCACGCCGGTCACGTGGGCGTCGATCCGGCTGACGACGCCGACATAGACGCTACCCGGTTTGTCGTACTTCCGTTTCAGATAATCTTTGGCCCACTCGGCGGCGCTCGGTTCCCCTTCCTTGGCGCCCATCGTCGCCAATAATGCAGGTTTCGAGATCGCTAGTAAATGGTTATCTTCGTAAAGAACTTGCGGAGTCGCAAACTTCATCGGATGATTCTTCTTAGCTAAGCTTCAGCGATGCTGCGCGAAAACGTCGATTCTACGCCTCCCACGCCTCCTAGTTCCAGTCCTGCGAATGTATCCTAGCTTGATCCTGGCGAGCGGCTCTCCCAGACGGCGCGAATTGCTGACCATGGCCGGCATCCCGTTTGAGGTCGTCCTGCCCGCCGATCATGCCGAGACCGATCCCGTCGCTGGCGAACCGCCCCGCGCGACGGTGTTGCGATTGGCCCGCGAAAAAGCGGCCGATGTCGCAAAACGGACCGCAGAAGGAATCGTGCTGGCGGCGGACACGTTGGCCGAATGTGATGGACTCCCCTTGGGCAAACCGCGCGATCGTGATCATGCCCGCGAGATTTTGCAAACCTTGCGCGGTCGCGATCACACCGTATTATCCGCCATCTGCTTGTGGCGCCGGCCCGAAGATTTTATCGCCCAGGACGTCGCCGAGTCGCATCTGCGAATGCGGATGCTGAGCGACGAGGAAATCGAGTCGTACCTCGACACCGGCCTCTGGGAAGGAAAAGCGGGCGCCTTCGGTCTGCAAGATCGCATCGACTGGATCGAAGTGGTCAGCGGCAGCCAATCGAACGTCGTCGGCCTACCGCTAGAACTGCTGGCGATCTTGCTGATGAATTTTCATGAGTAGAGAATTCGAGCAGGAAACTCAGTTCAATGGTTAGCCCAGATAGCTCCCGCTATCTGGGCGGCGCAGCCGCAGGAGGCATCAATCTGCGGCGTAAACAAACCAGCATTAGGCGACACCGCTTGAGTTGGCCGCCGCCGCTATTGCTTACGACTCAAGACGATGCCTCTTGCCGACTTTGTCGGCCGCGATAGCGAGAGCTATCGCGGCTAACCCAGGCAATGCGTTCTAGAACCCGCCCTGATAATCGGCGATCAACTCTCGATCGCTCAAAATCGCCGGGCTCTTTCGGCCAATGAAAAAGAAGGCCGACGCCGCGTCGAATGACGCTTTCTGCCGGGCCAGGTAATAGTCAAAGTATTTCAGCCAGAACAAACTGCACCGCGCCGCCAAACTGGCGGCCGAGCGAAGTCGCTTGGACTGAAAAAAGCTCATCATGAAATATCGCGCCGTCCAGGCCAGTGCCATACCGGGGCCGCAGGTCACGCCGCTTTCGACTTCTTCAAAGTGGCGAAAAAGTCGGCGATGTCCCAGCCGCGTGAACCGGGTGAAGTCAAACTGGCGGCCATGCACCTGTTGGATGAACGGCGTATCGGCGTAAACCAGGCCGTCCGCTTTCAGCACGCGATAGATTTCCTCGACGCACCGCTGCGGATCGAGCACATGTTCCAGCACCGCCTGGACAATCACGGCGTCAAACGCGTCATCTTTGAACGGTAAGTTGTGGGCGTCGCAGATCAATTGCGTCCGCGGTCCCCACGAAGCGTCGGTTTCTACCACTTCAATTTCGGAATCTTCGAGCAACTCGTCGAGTCCGGCGCCAACGACCCCACCCCCGACCACCAGCACGCGAACCGGCTTTTGGCGAGCTTTGAGCAGTTGGGCGAGCGTCTCCAGGTTTCGTTTGGCCGAGACGTTGCACGATAGGTCGGGCAAATGTTCGCTGATCCACTCATGAATCGGATGATTCGAGCGGAAAAAAGTTTCTTCGTCCGCCTCGAAGCCGCTGGTGTCGAAGATGCTGTTCGCTTCGTTGATCAAGATCGGCACGCTGCGCGAAGACGGAAACGTGTGCCCGCACTCCGGCGATTGGCAAACGAGCTGTTCGTCTTGGTGGGCGAGCATCTGTCCGCAGATCGGACAGGCCATGACATCTAACGGAAGCGACATGACGAACTTACGGCTGAGGGAATGATCGCCGCGCTCGAAGCACGCGGACCTTTTCAACCATAGGTCGCGGTAAATCGCCAGTCGGCCCGATTTCCCATCGCCGTCGCCGGCCAGGTGGGATAATCGGCAGAATCGGCCATCGGCGCCACGATTGGCTGGTCAGCGAGGAGTCGCCTGGGGGGCGTTACTCTTCGATCTCCCCAAGCAGGTCGACCTTTTTCAAGTTTAGCTCCCACTCGCGTCCATCTTTGTGCAGCGTCGCCTTTTCGATGGTCGTATCGCCGTCGATCACTTCGACCATGCCGCTGCCATTTTCCCCTTCGACATCAAAGAAAAACTGGTCCATCTCTTCGTCGTCTGAGAAGAGATGCCCCCAATTAACCGATGCGGTGGCCTCCTCGCCAATTTCTCTCTGAAACGTCGGATCGTCTTCGACGGACGCGATTACTTGCTTGGCGAATTCGTTCATGCCGAAGACCACCAAGCCGCCGCAGCAGACGAATCCGAGTACGATCGGCGTTACGACCGAGGCGACGATGCAACCAATAAAGAAATACCGGCGGCCGTTGCCAGCTTGATTGCCGCCTGACTGATAATCGTTGGGATCGTACGAATAGTTGCCGCCGCTCATAGATATCTACTCTCGCCAGACAAACCTAACTGCCTGTTGAAAAATGCCCTCGTGGCATTTTCCAACCTCTCCAGGCTCAGTGCATCCGTGCGATCACGCAGTCCGTCGAGAAAATCAACGGACTGATAGGAAAGCGGCGAGTATAACGGCGTCGGCTTCCCTTGGTGAATTGACCGATTGCGTCAGTCGAGTTCGACCCGCCCATGGTCGGTTTCCAGAAACGCCCGCTCGTAGCCATCCTGGTCGAGATTCAAAATGACCAACACGGCGCTTCCCTCGGAACCTTCCAGTTCGACCGCGACCGCCGAGCCGTTCAGCTCCTGGCCGTACTCGCCCCCTTTCATGATGTTGACGTCGGCCGATTGCCAGTCGCCGATTTCCTGTTGGACCAGCGGATGTTCGGCGAAGGTTTCTTCCGCCGCCTCTTCGACGATCGCGGCGCTCCAAGCCAAAAAGCCATACGCAGCGCCCCCACAAGCCAATAGCCCCAGTACGCCGACGACCCCAAGGCCAACCAGCACGTAAATCAACACCTTGTTGGCGGCGCCGCGGCGGTTGAGAATAGAACGGGCCGCGATGGAAACTGGCTGAGACATAGATGGGCTTCCAAGAGAATCTGGAGGGAAAGAACTTAGAGGTCGCGGCAATTATGGCCGCTTCAACGTCGCTTCGGCAAGTATTTTATCCCGCTGCAGAACGGTTTTCTGCGATTACTCTGGCGCGGACGAAAAGAGCTCTCCAAACAAGATGTCGTCGTCTTTTGTCGAAGAGCTTCTCCCCAGTTGGCCTCGCCGCCAACTTCCTGCCCCCAGGGCACAAAAAAAGCCCCAACCGATTTGGTTGGGGCTTTGGAAGTGTAAATAAATCCGGCGATACCTACTTTCGCGCTTTTGGCACTATCATCGGCTCGAAAAGCTTGACGGCTGTGTTCGGAATGGGAACAGGTATGACCTTTTCGATATGGTCACCGGAAAAGGCTTGCACCAACGTGTGGGCTGATGCGAGCCTGATGACTCATGGCAAACGGCGGACCGAGTGATCGGTCCGCAGCGTAGTGGCCACAAGTCGCCTGCCTGAAGCATTGAAGCTTCTTCAATCGAGCTCACCCGAAGGTCGAGCTTAAGCAAGCGACGAATTGATTTTTATAGAGAACGCAAATTCTCGAGTGAAAAGCGTTGAATATAAGTGGTCAAGCTTTCGTCCGTTAGTACTGGTTAGCTGAACACATTACTGTGCTTACACATCCAGCCTATCAACCTGGTCGTCTTCCAGGGGACTCTCGCACTAAAGTGCTTACGAATTCTCATCTTGGAGCGGGCTTCACGCTTAGATGCTTTCAGCGTTTATCCTTTCCGACCATAGCTATCCAGCCGTGCCACTGGCATGACAACTGGGACACCAGAGGGTCGTCCTTCCAAATCCTCTCGTACTAAAGAAGAACCTCCTCAAAATTCGTACGCCCACAGCAGATAGGGACCGACCTGTCTCACGACGGTCTGAACCCAGCTCACGTACCACTTTAATCGGCGAACAGCCGAACCCTTGGGAGCTTCTACACCCCCAGGATGTGATGAGCCGACATCGAGGTGCCAAACCGCATCGCCGCTATGGACGCTCGGATGCGATAAGCCTGTTATCCCCGGAGTACCTTTTATCTGATGAGCGATAGCCCTTCCATACGGGACTACCGGATCACTATGACCTACTTTCGTACCTGCTCGACCGATAAGTCTCGCAGTCAAGCACCCTTCTACCATTGCGCTCTTTGCCTGATGGCCAACCAGGCTGAGGGTACCATTGCACTCCTCCGTTACTCTTTGGGAGGAGACCGCCCCAGTCAAACTGCCCAACTGACACTGTTCCCTGTCCGGATTCACGGATATTCAGGGTTAGAGCTAAAACATATTCAGGGTGGTATTTCAAGGACGGCTCCTTCGACGCTGGCGCGCCGAGATCAAAGCCTCCCACCTATCCTACACAGAACATATCTCAGACCAATATCAGCCTACAGTAAAGGTTCACGGGGTCTTTCCGTCTAACTGCGGGTATGTGGCATCTTCACCACAACTACAATTTCACCGGGTCAGTGGTTGAGACAGTGCTCCAGTCGTTACGCCTTTCATGCAGGTCGGAACTTACCCGACAAGGAACTTCGCTACCTTAGGACCGTCATAGTTACGGCCGCCGTTTACCGGGGCTTCGGTCGCGAGCTTTCACCCTCTTCCTTAACCTACCGGCACCGGGCAGGCGTCAGACCCTATACATCCTCTTGCGAGTTAGCAGGGTCCTGTGTTTTTGATAAACAGTCGCCAGAGCCGATTTTCTGTGGCCTCCAACAGCGTGAACCGTCAGAGGCACCCCTTATCGCGAACTTACGGGGTCATTTTGCAGAGTTCCTTAACCACTGTTCTCCCGAGCGCCTTGGTCTACTCGACCTACCTACCTGTGTCAGTTTTAGTACGGTTAAAACGCCTTCAACCCTTAGAAGCTTTTCTTGGACGTCCTGCTAATGATTACCTCAAAAAGAGTCAGATCGACAGCTTGTATTCCGGGAGCGGATTTTCCAATCTCCCCAACTTGCTGCAAATCACGGGCTGATCCACCAGCCCGATCACAGTTCGGACGCCGTCCCTCCATCGGTCCAACGTTCTAGCGCAGGAATATTAACCTGCTATCCATCGTCTACGCCTTTCGGCCTCGACTAAGGCACCGGCTAACCCTGGGCGGAATTGCCTTCCCCAGGAAACCTTAGGTATTCGGCGAACAGGATTCTCACCTGTTTAATCGTTACTCATTCCGGCATAATCACCCGATAGCCCCAACACCGCTCCTTTCGGTACGGCTCGTATCTGACTATCGGCGCTCTCCTACCACTTTCGTCCGCTGCTTCGGTGAAACGCTTACTCCCGATCATTATCGGCGCAGAATTACTCGACCAGTAAGCTGTTACGCACTTTTTAAATGGTGGCTGCTTCTAAGCCAACATCCTGGTTGTCACAGTAATTCAACCTCCTTAGTGACTGAGCGTTTCTTCGGGACCTTAGCAGACGGTCTGGGTTGTTTCCCTCTCGACCACGAAGCTTATCCCCCGTGGACTGACTCCTGAGATAGTCGCACCGGTATTCGGAGTTTGGTCCGACAGGGTACCCCGGGAAGGGGCCCCAAATCGATTCAGTCTCTCTACCCCCGGTACGTAGTGGCTCAAGGCTAGCCCTAAAGCTATTTCGGAGAGAACGAGATATCTCCAAGTTTGATTAGACTTTCACTCCTCCCCACAAGTCATCCCCTCGGTTTTCAACCCAAGTGGGTTCGGTCCTCCACGCGGTATAAC